>JANNDZ010000576.1:0-4852 GCA_031378395.1 Pseudanabaena sp. OTE_75_metabat_487_sub | reverse complement strand
GAAGGGAGTAAACAAAAAAATTACCCCGATTTGCCCTCAAATACTTGATAGGGTGGGCAATGCCTCTCTTAATCGTTAACTAATGTTAAGGAAACCCGTATAATGTGATCGGAACCAGTTAAGCAGTTTAAAAATACTTTATTGGCTGTTTGTCAAGTAGCCGATTTGTCAAAACATAGAAACGAAAAGCAATGGGAAAACCGACAGGATTTATTGAGTACCTCCGCGAAGCACCGACGGAAATACCACCTAGCGATCGCATCAAAAATTGGGATGAATTTCATGTCCATATGCCCGATGAAAATCTCCGTACACAGGGCGCTCGATGCATGGACTGTGGTACACCGTTTTGTCATACAGGGAACCTAATCAGTGGCATGGCAAGCGGCTGCCCAGTCAATAATCTAATTCCTGAATGGAACGACTTGGTATATCGCGGACTTTGGCGTGAAGCTCTTGATCGACTGCATAAAACCAATAATTTTCCAGAATTTACAGGTCGTGTTTGTCCTGCGCCATGCGAAGGCTCATGTGTTTTGGGGATCACGAATCCACCTGTAACGATTAAGAATATCGAGTATTCGATCATCGACAAGGGTTGGGAAGAGGGCTGGATAATTCCTGAACCTCCTGCCAAACGCACTGGCAAGAAAGTTGCCGTCATTGGTTCTGGCCCCGCAGGATTGAGCGCCGCTGCCCAGCTAAATAAGGCGGGACATTGGGTAACGGTCTATGAACGCGCAGATCGCCCAGGGGGATTATTGATGTATGGCATTCCCAACATGAAGTTGGATAAGCAGAAAGTCGTGTTACGCCGCTTGGATATCCTTGAGAAAGAGGGTGTGAAATTTGTTTGCAATACCGAGATTGGCAAAGATATGTCCGCCGAAGACTTGCTGAAAGAATTTGATGCTGTCGTAATTTGTACTGGCGCAACAAAGCCCCGCGATTTAAGTATTGAGGGACGTGAACTCAAAGGCATTCATTTTGCCATGGAATTCCTGACGGCAAATACTAAGGCAGTTATTAACGGTAAGTCAGGAGAAGACTTCATTTCTGCACAGGGCAAGGATATCGTGATCATCGGTGGTGGTGACACGGGAACTGACTGCGTTGGCACATCGATCCGCCATGGATGTAATAGCGTCGTCCAGTTGGAAATCATGCCCAAACCACCAGAAACCCGTGCAAAAGATAATCCTTGGCCGGAATGGCCGAAAGTCTACAAGATGGACTATGGACAAGAGGAAGCAAGTGCAAAGTTTGGTGACGATCCCAGAGCTTATATCACTACTGCAACTAAGATTGAGGGAGATGAAAATGGTCAGGTCAAAGCTGTCCATACCGTACAAGTTCAATGGGAACGAAATGACAAAGGTCAGTTCATTCCGAAGCAAGTGGCTGGTACTGAAAAGGTAATTCCTGCTCAGATCATCCTACTAGCTATGGGTTTTCTTGGTCCAGAGCAACCACTGCTTGATTCTCTCGGTGTGGAACGTGATCCTCGGAGTAACGTCAAAGCTAATCATGGTCAATTCACCACCAGTCTTCCGAGTGTTTTTGCGGCAGGAGACTGTCGCCGTGGTCAAAGTCTGATCGTCTGGGCGATTAACGAAGGTCGTGGTGCTGCACGTGAATGCGATCGCTATCTCATGGGTGACACAGATTTGCCTTAAAACCAAATAATTTTTAGAAGATTTGCAAAGCAAATCTTCTAAAAATTATTTGGTTTTAGATCGAGCGCAAAGCGCTATAGATCTAGAGTAAATATAGAATAGGAATAATTTATGGAAAGTAATGTGTTGGTCTCCCCAGAGACTGTATATGAGAATCTCAATCAACTTGATCAAGTTGACCTCACCACCAGCGCTGAATATCGCGAAATGGCGCAGGACGTTCTGGCTGACTCAGAAGTTGCCCGCGATGTTCGAGAAGCGATCGCTGATCGACTCAATCAAGCCAATCAGCAACTAATTAATACGACAGTTAGCAAAACCGATAGTTACTAATAGAAAAAAGAAAGAGCGCTTCGCGCTCTTTCTTTTTTCTAACAGTAATTTATTAGTTCGGTTTTGATTGCAAAGAGCTATAAGTCCCCATTCGCCGTAGCCAACGGTAATGAGATAAAAATCCTGCCCAGAGAGAACTATGCTGGTTATATTTCACCCCAAATTCTTGACAAGTCTGCTCAACCACTCTGGAAATTTCGGGATAATTAATATGACAAATATTGGGGAATAGATGATGCTCAATTTGGAAATTGAGCCCACCCAGTAACCATGTCACATAAGCATTATTGCGCGAGAAGTTCACCGTGGTTTCGATCTGATGAATTGCCCAGTCATTCTCAATAATGCTAGCTTCCGCAACTGGTGTCGGAAAATTTGCCTCTTCGACTACATGAGCTAGTTGGAAGACGACACTAAGTACGATTCCTAAAGTTACAGCAACTAGTCCATAACTAGCTAAAACTAGCCACAGCGAATGGAATAGCAAAGGAATTCCAAAGGCAATTGTGAAAAAGACTAGCTTTCCGACAAAAAATATAGCGAGATTAGCTTGTTTTGGCCGCGGATAAGTGCGATCGCCAATTTTGCCAGTGATCAGACAATAAAAATCATCATAAAAATGCCATTTGATCGCTAATAAACCATATAACAGCCACAGATAATATTGTTGCCAACGATGAAACGGAAGTCTGGCATGAGATGGAGAAAGCCGCCCAAAAATTCCTACTTCTAAATCCATATCGTAACCAGCAATATTCACATAGGTATGATGCAGTACATCATGTTTCCAATGCCAAACATAAGAACTGCCGCCAATCAAATCTAAACTCATTGACATGAGCTTATTTACCCACGCATAACTTGAATAGGCATGGTGTGCACCATCATGCTGAATACTAAATCCGATTCCTGCGGTGATAATACCTAGAACAATACAAAGGGGAATTACTTGCCACCATGACTGAGCCACGAAGACTAATCCAGAATATATTCCAAAAAAACTCAACAATAAGACTATTGTCTTAGTATACATTTGCGGACAATCACGTTCTCTAAGCTCACTACTTTGGAAAAGTTCGTCAACCCTGCGTCTCAGTTCAGCCTGAAAGCCACTGTTTTTAGCAAATTTTAGTTTTTTTGCTGGTTCTTTCTCTTGACTAATCACAAATTGCTGAGATTCATTTCGCTCTTGCATCTTTTACCATTTCTAATCAATATCGTATTTATAATTTTTCACTTATACTAATTATCTAAAGTGTTACAAAACACTAGGTAATTAAAACTTAAACTCTAATTTGTGTTTTATTCGGCAAAAAATTGTTTTTTCTACAGTACAAGGGCTTTTGATAAGCGATCGCACTATATCCCTGATGTTACATGATTCACTTGAATATTCCCTAAGCGATTTTGCGAAAAAGCAATGTGAGCCAAATTCGTCCCCCATTATTATCAAAGATGCATAGATACACTTATTTAATATTTTGCATTAATTTCGGAGCATCTTTACTGCTATTACTTGGTTTGAGCGTAATATTGGGGTGGTATATCGGTTCTGAAAGGTTGATTCAGATCTATCCGAAATTTGTGCCAATGCAATTTAATACAGCCCTAGGTTTTGTATTTATAAGTCTAGCGCTAATAAGTTTCACCAATAATCGCAGGAGGTTTGCTAAATATATTGGGATTGCGTCAATTATATTAGGTGGGTTAACCTTAATTCAGCATGTTTTTGGGGTTAATTTCTATATTGACGAATTATTTATGCGGCACTATATTACGACCGCTACTTCTCAACCTGGTCGCATGGCTCCAAATACAGCTTTAAATTTTTTGTTAAGTGGCTTTGCCATTCTGACAATGTCAACTGAGAGAATTAGGATAACTCAAATCTTAATTGGGAGTTTTTTGGGGGCTGTAACAATGGGTCTTGGAAGCGTGGCTTTCTTGGGATATCTGTCTAATGTTGAAACAGCTTATGGCTGGGGAAAGCTAACCAAGATGGCGATTCATACGGCGATCGGTTTTATCGTCGTGGGGTTAATGTTAATTCTAATAGCAAGATATTTGAATTGGATAACGGAACAAAAATCACCTTCAGTATTGCTGCCACTTATCCTCGGTATTTTAGGCTTTACGATTACTATTTGCCTTTGGCAAGCACTCTATTCGGCTGAATTATATATCACGACTCAATATGGCATTAAAACAAAAAATTTTGTTGCAGAGGGGATTCTAATTTTTGGGGGATTATTTTCAATTGTCATTGCGATCGCTGTATGGTTCGCAATCCGATCTCGTGAACAGCTAAGTGCTCTCAGATTAGCTCAAGAAGAAATCTTGATTCTCAATCAACAATTAGAAAAGATATCTTATCTTGATGGTTTGACCGAAATTCCTAATCGCCGTTCATTCGATGCTGTCATAGAAAAGGAATTCGGAAGAGCCTGTCGTTATCAACATTCTATTGCTTTAATTTTGTTGGATATTGATTATTTCAAAGCTTATAACGATCACTATGGACACCAAATGGGTGATTATTGTCTTCAAAAAGTCGCTCAGACCATTAATAACATGGCTCAGCGTAAAACTGATATGGCAGCTCGTTATGGTGGCGAAGAATTCGTTTTATTGTTGCCTGATGCCATGGCTACAGATGCTGAAAAAATTGCCGCAATGACATTACAAGCGATCGCGGATTTAAATATTCCTCACGAGAAATCAAAGGTCAGCGCTTTTGTCTCCATCAGTGCTGGCATTAGTGTTTGCGTTCCTTCTACTGATACAACAATTAAAGAATTAATTCATCATGCAGATCAAGCTTTGTATGAAGCAAAAGCTCAGGG
>JANNDZ010000925.1:0-12778 GCA_031378395.1 Pseudanabaena sp. OTE_75_metabat_487_sub | reverse complement strand
AATTTTTGCAAAAATATCGAATGGGGCAGAAAACATTTTCTAACGTGGTTCTGGTGGGTGTAGATTTACAAGCGATCGATCTTCATAAGATTGACTTTAGCCATGCCCTGATGAGCAAAGCTAATTTGGCTAGCGCTAAACTTTGTCGAGCTAATCTCACTGGCGCAGATCTGAGCTATGCCAATTTGACTAGTGCTGATCTACATCGGGCAAATTTGCGCCATGCTAATTTTAAGGGGGCTGATTTACGCAAAGCAGATTTACGTGGGGCAGATTTACGGGGTGCGAATTTAAGTTGGGCAAATTTACAAGAAGCCCTTTTTGAGGGCGCTCAAATGGCAAATACTAATTTATACAACGCAAAAACATAGAAAAGGGACGCAAAGCGTAAAAAAGGGTGAGGCGGCGCGATGCGCCGCCTCACCCTTTTTGTTTTTTAAGCTTCGCCTGTAATTGATAGCCCTTCTATCCAAATCTGCGGAGCTACACCTGAAGGAGTAATTTTGACCTCTGGCTCTACATAGACGATCGCCTTCAGCAATTCTAAAATATCGCCTGCTACAGTTGCCGATTCGACACTGATGCGATCGCCTTTATTGACTAGCCAGCCATCAAAGGGCAAGGAGAATGAACCTTGAGATGCTTGCACACCAGCATGAAGTGCTTGTAAATCGTCGATTAAAATTACATTCTCGGCTGTTGCCAAATCATACATAGTTTGATTAGCAGCATTAGCCTCGCTACTGCACTCAATATGGAAAAAGTTAGGGCTAACAGAAACCTTTGCGCCAACGCTACCATTGCCTGTGGGTTTAGCGTTTAAGCGTTTCGCTGTCACAGAACTGTGCAAGAAGTTAGTTAACACTCCATTCACTATTAAAGGAGTGCGACGAGTAGGAGTTCCTTCACCATCAAATGTTGATGCTCCCACATTTCCGATATGAAGCTCATCATCGCTTACATTTAAAAGTGGTGAAGCAATTTGTGTACCTATGGATTCTGGATTGGAGAGACTGTTTTTGTCAAGAATGCTCTGAGCATTGAAGAGACTTGAGAAAGCACTGACTAAGCTTAAAAATGCTTCGGGAGAGAATACAACTAAATATTTACCAGATTTAATTTTGTCGTAATTCAAATGGCTAATCGTTTTCTCTGCTGTTTCCTCAACACAACCATTGACATCGAGATTTCCAAAGCTACGGCTTACGCGATATGCCCCGCCACTGCGAGGTTTTCTACCTTCTTCTTCAGTTTTGGTATACAGATAAATAGAACTAAGAGAACTACTCTCATTTCGCATTGCGCCATCGCTATTCAAATAGAAGCGACTGACATCACGCTGAGATAGACCGTTATAGGGAACACCTGCGATCGCATCATGTTTTGCCAGTAATTCTTTTTCAGCCGCCAAGAGGGTTTCGACTAGCTTTTCGATCGCAGTTTGTGGTGATGTTTGTGACTCGCGGGGCGGGATATCCGCGATCGCTTCGGGGCTAAAATCGGGAATATTTTCTTTAGCGCCAAAGAAACTTGCTTCGTGGGCACTTTGGAGGGCTAGTTCAAGTCCGATGCGATCGATATTGGTGGTAGAAGTAACGCCCACAGTCCCTTGATCATTCCAAACTCGCACGGTGATGCTAGCGCGGTTGGAGGCTGAAACCTGTTTGGGTGCGCCGCTATCGACTTCGGCGCTGGTTTCATCGACGATCGCGCCATAAATATCAAATTTGTTAATCTTTAGCTTGCTTGCCGTCTCTTTAGCATCGGAGACTAACTGTTCTACACTGAGCGCTGATGACATAAACCTTTTAATCTTTTTTCTTTTTTAGTTGATTGTTACATTCTAGCAACTATAGCTATAGCCACTTATCCCAAAGCACAAAATGGCTTTGCCATTTTGTGCTTTTTAATGATAGGCAGCGCTTTGCGCCGCCTATCATCTTTTGATTTATAACCCATTGCCGATTAGAAAGAATGCAGACCAAAAGTAAGGATGATCGAATGGTTCGCCGCCTCGAATCAATGATATCTGGGCTAACCGTAATGACTCCGTGGCAGAAATACCCTTCTTCAGATTGGCATAAAAGGCATCCATTAGCTTCTGCGTACCACCATCACTAACTGTCCATAGCGAAGCAATTACAGCCCTAGCACCGACATGCTGAAATTGGTAACCCAATCCTAGTACTTCTGTCCCATCGCCATACTTACCGCCGATTCCTGTTTCGCAGGCACTCAAAACTACTAAGTCCACACCCTTGAGTACCCAAGTATCGATCTCCTTTAGTGTCAAGCGAGCGCTATCTCCAAAGATCAGAAAAGACTCATCTGGTGTACCTGTATTAAATGAGCCATGGGTTGCCAAATGGATGATGGTATGAGAATCTGTACCTGTCTTAGTTGAGTTTTTTGTAAAGCTATCATCAACTAACTCCGTCACATTCGGGAATATTTTGACAATGTTTTTGACTTCTTGTTTGGTGGCAGGAATAGCGCCAAAAGAAATAGTCTTGCCTAGAACAGTGACGCTATGGGCGATCGTTGACGCACCAGCTAGTACTTTAGGCTGATTGACTCCACGACGATTAAAATTTGTAAGTGAACTTGCCGTAATGTTGTTGATGTTGTATTTCTCAACTAAAAACTGCTTGCCATCATAGAGTGTCGCGATAGGAATATATCGCAATCGACTATCAGGAGCATAAATAATTGTCTGCACATTTGCTTGTTGCAACTCAGCTGCGATCGGTTCAATCAGCCACTTATAAAACTGTTGGGAAGTATCTTTGAAATCAAAATTACTACTATCTATTAAGTTTGCCCGAAATTTCTCAACAGCAGCACTGATATCTCTTTGTCTTACTTGAACTGATCGATGTATTGGTGGAGACGAAGGCGTAATTAATACGATCTCCAGTCGGCTTTCGAGTACAAGTGGATAGATAATCGCCGCATTTAACTGCTTGAGTTCTTTCTGTAAACCTACTATAGCCTTGAGATCAACATTTTGCTGCTGGATGTCTTTGTTCAACTCATTTGTTAGCTTTTGGACTTCCGCACTATTCAAAAAAGCACTGAATTGCCGATTAGCTTCTTTCTCTTGATTGACTAGAACGGTTAATCGTTCTTTTTGCGGAAGTGTTAGCTTTCCTTGGCTCTCCAGTACTTGCAAATCTGCAAGTTCGATATTCAAGGCGATCATTTGCCTCTCCACAGGCTGATACTCTACACCCTTAGCCGTTTGTTCATTGCCACGCACATTTTTGAGGTAGTCGTCCACTTCTTGCACTTTTAATAGATCAATTACCTGTTGCGCTTCGATCACTCGATCCTGTTGCAGCAGCAGATCTGCAAGGCGACGGTATACTGGTGCGATCGTATCAGCGTAGAGTTTTTGCTCTTGCCTTGCTAGGGAGTTAAGGTCTTTGCGGATCTCTTCATAAATGTTGACTGATTGCTTAAGATAAGCGATCGCTAAAACATTCTGCTTCCGTTCTTTGAGAAGTGAGCCGATGTGCTGATAGAGTTTTGCCTCACCAGCGCGATCGCCTGTTTGACGACTAATAGCTAGAGCCTGTTGGAAATAACCTAAAGCTACGTCAAATTGCCCTTGACTATTGTAGAGAAGCCCAATATTTCCGAGAGTGACACTTTCATTGACGCGATCGGCAAGCTTCTGACTAATTTCTAGGGATTGTTGATAGCTCTTGAATGCCTCAGCATTGAGTCCACGCTCATTCAGAAGAAATCCAATGTTGTTGTGGATGACTGCTTCACCTGCGGGATTTTTGCCCGATTCCTTGGTCAGCGCTAGAGCCTGCCGATAGTAGTCTAGTGAGCTAGCATATTCTTTGTTGTTGCGATAGACCAGCCCTAAGTTGTTGATTGTTCTGGCAATACCAAAGCGATCGCCTAGCTTCTGTTGAATTTTGAGAGCTTCTTGATAGAGTTTGATTGCTCTGTCAAATTGCCCTAGATTGCGATAGACGATTCCCATATTGTTGAGAAGCCCACTTTCGCCCAATGCATCTTTGCTTTCTTTGCTAATTTTTAAGGCGCGTTCATAGGACTCAATCGCCCTCACAAATTGTCCCAATTCATTGTAGACAGACGCAATGCTATTCAGGGATTGGGCTTGTCCTGCGCGATCATTTTGTTCTTCGTTAAGCTTTAATGCTCGTTGAAAAGCTTGTAACGCGGAGTTGAGTTCTCCTTTTTTCTGGAGATCATTTCCATTCTTTTGGAAAATGTCAGCATCTGATGACTTTGCCTTTGTATTATTTCCTGAACTATCTTGTAAGCCAATTTGCGCAGTAGCCGCAGATATGAAGCTCAGAGTGGAGCATGTTCCAGTATAAATACCAATAGCAATTGGGAGGAAACTGAGAGATGAGTAGAAACCTTTGTGTAAAGCCTTAAAGATCATATTGCTGTATTTATTCGCAGGTTACTCAATAATGTATTACATTTATATGAAATTGGAAATTATTTACAATTTGATAAGGTTAGATATTTTAGTATTAATGTAGATGTGCATAATTAATTACAAACCAAAACCTCTAAGGTTAAGGGTTTTGATAATTTATTTTGGACAGGTACTTACTTATAATTTAATAAGTTTAAGGATTTTATGGTGTCAATATTCTCCATCTATCGCCGAGTAATCTTGAGATGGATGTCACTATTCTGTGTTGGTTTAGTGCTTTCATTTCTCTTTGTTAGTCAAGCTGAGACCCAAAATCAAAATACTTGCATCAAAATCCCTGAAATCTCTCAGGGTAACGCTGAAGCGATCGAAAAAAATAGACGGATTGCAGTGCTAATTCAGGCTGATCGATTGATTCAAAGTAACAACCTTGCTGAAGCAATCAAATTACAACAATCTGTGAAGAAGTCTCTCCCAAATGTGGCTGCTCCTAATCCACCCACAAGAAATGTGGAGAGTTTAGCTAGTGGAGCTAAGGTGTATTGGCAAAATGCAGAAGAAGGGCTAGAGAATGGACTGCCAACTAAAGCCTTGATTTCTCTAGAGAAACTATCCGACAATTATCCTGAATTTATTCCTGGACATGTCAAGTTTGCGGAAGCAGCCATACGCTGGAATCAGTCAGAAAGAGCCATCCCAACCTTAGATCGAGCCTATGGTATTTATCCCGATCGCGTGGATTTATTAGAGCCCTTACTAAAACTACTCATATCTAAAAAGATGGAGGTAGAAGCTTCCATCGCTGCTCGTCAGTTTGCACTTAACTATCCAGAACATCCTGACGCTCCTAAATATAAGAAGCTGGCTGATGATTACATGAATCAGTTCATCAATGATTTCAAAAACGAGTCATTTGTTACAGCACTTATTTCTGGCGATCGCAAGATCATGGAGCAGATTTTTAAGGGTGAATCGGGATTTGGAGAAGAAAGTGCTAAAGAGATTAAAGAGAGTGCAGCATTGGTCACCGATCCCAAGCTGACAGAATATATTAATAATCTTGGACAGAAATTGGCAAAGCTATCAGGTCGAGATGACTTTAAATACGAATTCACGATCTTACAAGATAATTCTCTAAATGCTTTTGCCTTACCAGGCGGCAAGATTTTCATCAATACAGGTGCGATCGCGGATATGGAATCGGAAGCAGAACTTGCGGGTATTCTCAGCCATGAAATTGCCCATACGGTCTTTTCGCATTCCTATCAAAAAATTGTCACCGAAACAAAAGCTAGAGCTTTAAGAAAAGTAGGTTTGATCAATACATTTTTTGAGTATCTCAAACCAGAACTCGCGTTTGGGCGATCGCTCGAACAACAAGCCGATTTCTTAGGTACTCGCATTCTCTCGTCAGCTGGCTATTCTGCCGATGGACTATATCGAGTATTCGATCGCTGGCGTAATTATGAGAAAAACAAACAAACAGGATGGCTAGATAGCCATCCAGCGTCTTCGGAACGGGTGAGATATTTACAAGCAATTGTCCAAAATCGCAACTACAATCGCTACTCATTGGAGAACATCGAGGCTCTAATCACGGCGCGGGGAGCATTTTGTAAGGCTGAGGTAAAAGATCAACCTACAGAGGCTCCAACTACTACAAAGCCGAGTAACAAGCCAACTCTAGGCAAAGTGTCTGTGACTGCTGGGCAAACCAACGACAATGTGAGCATTAACATTGATGGGGGTAAGGTTGAGTCGAGTGGTAGATACATACTGAATGTAGAAATCGTCAACAAGAGCGGTCAGTCTTTTGGATTTGTACCTATATTTGCGAAGACAACTAATGCTGAAGGAAAGACGGTTTCGTCACAATTCATCAGTGCGTCTGGCAAAAACGTTGTGAATGCTGGAGAAACTGCTAAAGGCACTCTCTCTGTCTTCCAACAACCTTGGCGAGATACTGGCGATCAAGGGCTAGTTTGGCAAGTAACAGAAAGTACTGGCGGCGGTCGAGTATTTCGGATTCCATTCTAATTTGCTTAAAAAAAGCCTTGCAAAGCAAGGCTTTTTTTAATTATTTATATGGTCGCTTTGATACTTGCGAGCGCTTTGAGGAGATAGATTGTTAATGCGATTGTACCAAAAACAGTTGTTAAGCCATAGGCACAAGATTAGAGGATAATGTTTAGACCAAAAAAACAAATTGTTGTTAAATCATACCAATGGAATTGATCCCGATCATCGGTTACAGTGATTTACTAGAAAGGATTTCCCAAACATACACTGAGGGACGTATCCAAGCAGTTCAGGCAGTCAATATCCATCTCGTTGAAACATACTGGCAGGTGGGACGGCACATTGTTGAGTTTGAGCAAAACGGTAAAATTCGAGCGGACTACGGCAAGGGACTCATTAGTAGCTTATCTAAAGACTTGAACCTTCGACATGGCAAGGGCTTTAGTCGTAGCAACCTGATTCGTTGTCGTCAGTTTTACCTAGCTTATCCAAAAAGTGCGACAGTGTCGCAGCAATTAAGCTGGTCTCATGTGGTGGAATTGCTCATCCAAACAACAAATCATTTGAAGTTGATTTGTTTTAACTCACAGCACTAGCGATCACCTTTAGAAGATAGATTGTTGATGCGATCGCCCAAAACTCATGACCCGCTGTACTAGCGATCTCAATACATTACTCCCCTGAGATCGCAGATTTTGTAGGGTTTGTCAATACAATGCAACAAACCCAAAAATTACTTAATACTGATTGTTTGTGCGTTACTCTCTGCTAGGACACTCTACAAGGTTACATTTTGCCAGATAAAACTCTATTCAGGGATTTTAACCTGCAAAAATCTTGTTATTACACTTATTGGTTGCTTTATCCGACAAGTTGTGTGATATTAATTTTGTATAGGTAGTTATCCTGTAATTTGCAAGATAATATATAGTTCTATCGCCGCTTAAATAGAACTTGACAGTATATGATAAAATCAAGAAACGCGGCAGATAGAACAAGCTCGTTGGAACCGACATGAAAACGACTTCCAGTTAACCGCTTAGCGTAGCTAATGCGGTTCAACTACCCCGTTAGACCCTAGGTGAGACAAATGGAGTGAATCATGAGTGAACTTGGACATCGCGCCTACAAAGTTACCGAGCTGCCGACATTGCGCGACGGACTTTCGCCACAAGACTCACAAACCTTATTACTGGCGCTCTACGAGCAGACTTGTTCAACCTGGAAAATGCTAGTTGATATACGCTTTAAGCTTTACGCGCTTGTACCAACTGTCTCTTTGATTTCCTTGGCAACTGTTTTCAGCGGTGGAGATGCTACGAAGTATGTAGCTCCGCATACCCGCCTGATCTTCGCACTTCTCGGTTTATTTGCGACATCTGGCCTTCTTATCTATGAACTTCGGAACTCTCAGCTTCACGACGACCTCATCAGTAGGGGGCGAAAGATCGAGGACGAACTTGGAGTTAATACCGGAGTCTTTAGAGGCCGCCTTTTGGCAAAAGGTCTCATCAAACATGACAACGCAACCTTCCTCATCTATGGCGCAGCCGTAATGTCATGGATCGCTGCAATTTGGGTCTCTGCCCATGCGATCTTGTTTTCTGTTTAGACTATTTATGGTCTTGTTGCTGAGTTTAGGTAGTGCAGTTTTTGAACTATGGTTGTGAGTTTTGTTTGCTGATATTTTGGAGGTGATCGCAACAAAAAATAGTAGAAAATTATGGCGCTTGCAGTACAATAAGTGCAATGTTTCAGGTTGCTAAGCTGGACAAGTCTAACTACTGCATGCAGACGGAACGGATAGTCACGCTATCTTCACGCTTATTTTGCATCGCCGTCCGCTGATGCAGAGGCCGTTATACTCAACCGAAAAGCTCGACAAAGTTATCGGTTTTCAGTCACAACTAAACACTCAAAAATGATTTGCTTCGTTGATGGGTTTCGACAAGTTCTAGGCGATCGCCTTCAGGATCATCCCACCTCAGAGAAAACCATTTATTTAGCGATCACGACTCACAGGAATAGCGATCGCTTTGAGAAGATAGATTGTTAATGCGATCGCCTTTGATGTAGGGTTAAATCTGCATTAAATTGCCATCATTAGGCTATTACATCAAAACTACACGTCAATATTCAGCTATTATGTTGTACTAATGTTTAGCAGTGTAAGCGCACTTGAATTAGTTCAATGAGTATACAAACTCCATCAGATAACAACTCCTCAAAGATAGAACGTCAATCTGATGAGGAACTAACACAAGCTATCGATGCTATCGGCAACTTGTGGTCACATGTTGCTGCTCCTGTTCTTAAGAATGCAAGTAAAGCGTTTAATCAACTCTGTTCAGCACTAACTAAAATTCCTGTAGCTTATATAGAAGGCTTTGAATCAGAGATAAGAGCAACATCCGAGGCGAGAGTAAACATTATTTCCGCGAGCGGCAAGCAAATAGAAGAACAAATACAGGTAGACCCTGAATTTGCAAAAGTCGCAATTCAGAAATATGGGTCAAAAATTATTCGTGAGCAAATAAATCTCGACAACGTTTGTAAAGTAGCAGCTACGCAACTTCAAGCTGAAGCAACGCGCCCTATTAATAGCAGTCAAACTGCTAAAGAGATACCTCCGCTTGATGATGACTGGTTAAACAGTTTTGAGAAAGAGGCTTCTCAGAAGAGTACGGAGGAGATGCAACTACTATTCGGTAGAATTCTGGCGGGTGAGATTAGCCAGCCATCATCTTTTTCAATCAAGACACTAAAGCTAATTGGACAACTTGACAGTCGTACTGCAAATTTATTCCGTCTACTATGTTCTCTTTCAATCTCTTTGAGGGATACGAATAAAATAATTGATGCGCGTGTTTTGTCACTTGGTGGTAATGCAGCATCAAATTCATTACAAAATTACGGGTTGAGCTTTGATCAACTTAATGTGCTTCAAGAGTATGGACTAATCATATCTGACTACAACTCTTATATGAATTATGGTATGTGTGTTGCAATTGGTGAGACAGTGCTACTTCCTTTTAAATACCAGAATCGTGATTGGGGATTAGTTCCTTCCACTGAGCGAACTATAGTTGAAGAATTGCGTTTACATGGAGTTGCTTTATCACGTTCAGGTAAAGAGCTTTTAAAAATTGTAGATATTGAGACAAATGATTTGTTTACAGCCGCCGTTAAAGATTTTTTCCAAAACCAGAATTTATCAATGGTTGAGATTACAAATCAGTAACTAGAGATCGCCTATAACACACAACTCACAGTACTAGCGATCGCCTTGAGGAGATAGATTGTTGCTGCGATCACCTAGAAATTACGACTCACATTAATTGCGATCGCATAGAAATCACAATGCACAGTGCGATCGCTATCATCATCTGACTTAAAGCTAACTATAATAGTCAAACAACTTGATCTTATAAAACCTATGGCAGTTAGACAAAGACGTTATAGCAAAGAAGAAATATCCAAGCGTGGACAAGCACTCTACGAGTCGCAAATTAAGCAACAAGTAGAAACTGATAACTACGGCAAGATCGTAGCGATCGACATTGAAACTGGAGCCTTTGCGATCGCTAACACAGTATTACTTGCCACTAACCAATTATTTGAGCAATATCCAACCGCCCAACCTTGGCTAATTCGCATTGGTCATCGTGCAGTTTATCACTTTGGAGCAAGGAGCCTAGCCCCAAAGTCATGATACTCGGAAATGTTAGCTTGAGATGTGAAGCCATGCTTCCACTAGTTATCGATAATGCCAACGGACAACAACAGATTATTGATGCAGTCATAGATACAGGATTTAATGGATTCTTAACCTTGCCATCAGACCTTATCGCTAAACTTGATTTATCTTGGAATGGTTCAGACACGGTTACATTGGGAGATGGGAGTGAGACTCTATTTGACATCTATTCCGCAAGAATCATATGGGACGGACAATTTCGCGAGATTGATGTTGCTGAATCAGAAACAGAGCCTTTGATTGGCATGGGCTTGCTCTATGGATACAAATTACAAATAGAAGTAATTGAAAGAGGCTTAGTTACAATTGCTGCTTTAGGTTGTTAATGCGATCGCACAGAACCTCACGAATCATAGTAATTGCGATCGCTTAGAAATCACAAATCACAATGCGATCGCTAATCTTGTAGAGTTAATTAAATCAAACCATTATCCATTACAAAAAAATGGTTTCTATTAAAGAAAATGCTCCTCAAACAACCCCAGAAGAATACTTTGCTTGGGAAGAAAAGCAGCTAGAAAAACACGAACTTATCAACGGTCAAGTTTACGCCATGAGCAGCGGTAGCGTTAATCATAGCCGCATTGCAATTCGATTTGCGACTATGTTGGATACCCACTTAGACGCTAGTAGTTGCATAACAGGTAACTCAGACCTAAGAATTAATATTGTTGGCACAAATAACTACATCTACCCCGATGTCAGCGTTACTTGTGACGATCGCGATAAAACCACAGCCCAATATATTACCTACCCATCCCTCATCGTTGAGGTTCTATCCCCTAGTACCGAATCCTATGACAGAAGTGGCAAATTTAGACTGTACCGCAAAAATCTCAACTTACAAGATTACTTATTAGTCAGTTCCACCAGCATCGAAATGGATTTGTACCATAAAAATGACGCTGGCGAATGGCTCATCATTAACTACCAAGAAGGCGACACCGTAGAACTAAAAAGCATTAACTTAAGCTTTCCCATCGAGCAAGTCTATCGCGGTTTAGAATTGAAGCCTGAATAATTACTCAAATCAGCAAATAAATAGAGAGTAATAGCGATCGCCTTGAGGAGATAGATTGTTGCTGCGATCGCTTAAAAATCACAAGGCACAATGCGAGCATTAACATTGATGGAGGTAAGGTTGAGTCGAGCGGTAGATACATACTGAATGTAGAAATCGTCAACAAGAGCGGTCAGTCATTTGGATTTGTACCTATATTTGCGAAAACAACCAATGCTGAAGGAAAGACGGTTTCGTCACAGTTCATCAGCGCGTCTGGCAAAAATGTAATTAATGCTGGAGAAACTGCCAAAGGCAATCTCTCTGTGTTCCAACAACCTTGGCGAGATACTGGCGATCAAGGGTTAGTTTGGCAAGTCACAGAAAGTACTGGCGGCGGTCGAGTATTTCGGATTCCGTTTTAATTCTCAAATAATCAATAGGTGGCATAATGCCCCGCCTATTGATTCCTGATGTTACGTGGAACTCAGCTGATGAATTTCTTGCTGAATCGCGAAGCAGGGGCAACTACGGGGGGATTTCCAGCAACATTTATTTGTCATTTTTAGGCAGAGATTTGACTACACCCTAATAATTCTGCAATTATTTAAGACTAACGAATGACTTCGTATTGACATAGTATTTTTGTGTGATATCTGTAATCTAGGTTTGGGAAGAAACTGCCCAGCCTCACAAATTTTAAAAGCCTCGCAAAATAGCGAGGCTTTTAAAATTTATAGGTTTGTCTAAAGCGCGATCGCTAAAAATTAGAAATTAGAGACGGCACTGCCTAGACTGTGTTTGGAAATTTTCAGGTATTCAGTATTAACCCCCGATTCGCGGGTTAACGAGACCTTGCCAGTACGAGCAATTTCGCGAATGCCAAACTTGTTTAACATCTTCAAAATAGCCACCATTTTCCCAGGATCGCCAACCACTTCGATTGTCAAGAAATCATCAGCCACATCAACAATACGGGCTCGGAAAATCTGAGATATTTCAATAATTTCCGATCGCACATTTGGCGCAGCATTCACTTTAACGAGCATCAGCTCGCGCTCAACACAAGGAATATCGGTAAAGTCAAGAATTGTGATCACATTGATCAGTTTATGCAACTGCTTCGTGATTTGCTCAATCGTGTGATCGTCGCCAGAGACCACCATCGTAATGCGCGTAAATCCATCTTGCTCGGCAGTCCCGACCGCAAGGCTCTCGATATTAAAACCTCGGCGGGCGAACAAGCTAGCAATGCGGGTCAGCACGCCTGCCTCATCTTGGACGACAACGGAGAGAGTATGTTTCATGGTGACAAATTCGGCAAATAAACAGCACAGTAGACTATATTAATGACTTTGGTTACCTTATTGCGATTATCAAGATACATATTGGTAACGATTAAGGTGCATTGTTTTCAAAACTAAGGCGATCGCTTTGTGTCCCTCTTACAGCAATTTCCGCTCAAATCAACCACAAGAAATTTTTTAAATGCGTTGCAAAGCAAGGCTTTTAAAAAATTTCTGGGGTTGGTTTTGTGCGCAAATGGGTGAGGGTAAACTATTCAAACAGCAAAAAT
>JANNDZ010000543.1:0-7340 GCA_031378395.1 Pseudanabaena sp. OTE_75_metabat_487_sub | reverse complement strand
TTATAATAATGGGGCGCGTTTTTATCGTGGTCATAACAATCCTGAACTGAAGCGGCAATTAGGTTATTTACCCGATGATTTTCCTCTGTATGATGACCTAACGGTATGGGATTATCTCGATTATTTTGCGCGTTTATATTTTCTAAGAGATCCACAGCGATCGCAAAGATTGTATGAAGTAATTGAGCTAGTAGAGCTAGAACAAAAAAAGAATGAACTAATTGCAACGCTCTCGCGAGGTATGAAGCAACGTCTTAGCCTTGCAAGAAGTATTATTCATAATCCCACTTTGTTGTTATTGGATGAGCCTGTATCGGGACTCGATCCTCTCGCTAGGGTTCAGGTTCGCAATATTATCAAGTCTTTGCAACAGCAAGGGATGACAATTCTGATTTCATCGCATATTTTGAGCGATCTGGCTGAAATCTGCACTTCGATTGGGATTATGGAGCTAGGGCATTTAGTTGAAAGCTCAAAACTTCAAGCACTCTACGATCGCAGTAATCAAGACCAGCAACAGTTACTAATCTCAACCTTAGGCAATCTTGAGGATTTGCAAACCGCTTTAAGAAAATCGGAGCGAGTACAAGAGGTAGAATCTCTATTAGGTGTTCCGAGTGTGCGAGTTCAGTTTGTTGGCAGTATTGAAGACTGTGCTGCGCTGTTAAAGTCTTTGATAGAAGTGGGTATTCCTATTTCCAATTTCCACCGTACTCAAGAAACTCTAGAAAATATTTTCTTGAAATTAGGCTATAAGCAAACCAGCTAAAGAAGCATTTTGTTGGGGTCAGCGGAGCCGCACCTCAACAAAATATGCTTTTAGTCTGCTTGAGAGAGCGCGATCGCTTACAAGCTTTTGGCGATTACCTGCTCTGCGGCAGGTGCAGGCAGAGGACGGGAGAATAAAAATCCTTGTCCAAACTCACAGCCTAATTTCTTTAGAATTTCCACCTGCTGCTCAGTCTCTACACCTTCAGCAACAACACTCATCTTCAAGGTATGTGCCAACATTGTAATCGTGCGGACGATTTCGATATTTTCACCACCGTCAGTCATTTGGTTCACAAAAGCACGATCAATTTTGAGAATATTAATTGGAAAACGATGTAAATAGCTCAGGGAAGAATATCCCTGCCCAAAATCATCAATACTTAGTTGAATGTTTCGCGCCCTCAATTGAGCCAATTTATTGATCGTCTGCTCACCTTGATCCATTAACGTACTTTCCGTAATTTCTAAACGGATAGAACCACCATCAATACCAGTTTCTGCAAGAATAATATCAAGCTTATCTAACAAATCAGGTTCGCGAATTTGATGGCTAGCTAAATTAATGCTCATCTTCAAATTTGGGAATTCAGGAAATTTTTGTAGCCAATTTTTTAGTTGTTGACAAGCTTCTTTTAACACCCAATCACCAACTGCAATAATTAATCCTGTATCTTCGGCAAGGGGAATAAACTCTATGGGCGAAATCAAACCGCGTTTGGGATTCTTCCAGCGAATGAGTGCTTCAAATCCTGATAACTCGTCAGTGATGAGAGAAACTATAGGCTGATAGTAAAGCTCAAACTCTTGATGCTCAAGGGCATAGTGTAGCTCACTCTCTAACTGCGTTAATCTCAGAGTTTGTTCATACATCTCTTGATCAAAGAGCGTATAACGTCCTTTGCCCAGAGATTTTGCGCGATACATGGCAATATCAGCATCCCTCAGCAAATCAGCACAATTATCATAATTGGGCGTGCTAATCACAATACCGATACTAGCACTGGGAAAAATTGCCTCACCTTTGATGATTATGGAAGAGAGGAACTTTTTAAGAATGCGATCGGCTACTACTAATGCTTCCGCTACATCTTGAATATCATCAACGAGAATTGTAAATTCATCACCGCCAAGCCTTGCAACTGTATCAATAGAGCGTAAGCAACCTTGCAAAACTTCAGCGATCGCTTGTAAAAACAGGTCGCCGACACTATGACCCAGACTATCGTTAATCATCTTGAATCGATCTAAGTCAATAAAAAAGATTGCAAACAGATAATTAGAATGGCGTTTACTATATTTGATCGCATGCTCTACACGATCCATAAATAGATTCCGATTGGGTAAGCCTGTTAAAGCATCATGGGAGGCATCATGGGCGAGTAATTCGATTGAATCAGAAAGTGCAGAATTCAGTTCTTGCAGTCGTGAAATATACATATAGCTCTGCATCACCAGCATGGAGCCAATATAAGTAAACAAAGCAGGTGCTACTGGTATCCACCAACCTGATAGAAATAGTAAATAGCTCCCACCAATAAGAAAGCCTGTACAGGAGATCACTGTACCAGTTAGAAAAATCAAGCGTTTAGTCGAGAATATCCAAACAATTGCTGCCCCAGCAATTGCCCAAGCTGCAATCCATAGCTCTTCCCAAATATCTGCCCAGACTCTAAATAGAGGGCGATTATCAAGTACTGCGCCCAAAACCAATTTGACAATATTTGCTTGAAATTCTACCCCCGAAATTTGAGCAGGAGAGATTATAAAATTGCTGCTGTAGGGAGTATAAAAAACATCATTAAGACTAGATGCTTGAGGTCCTATCAGGACAATGCGATCGCGCATTAGTTGCGGATCAATGCGATTTTCTAAAATATCTTCAAGAGAAACATGGCGAAACTTTTGAGCGGAGCCATGGTAGTTCATCAGAACTTGATACCCACCAGCATCAACATGAATATATCCACCATCAGTACTTTCTAAAGGTCTGAAAATAGTTTTACCAAGTTGCAAATATCGGGATTCTGAAGGAGGTGGTTCTATCCCTTGATCTTTTAAATATCTAAGCGCGATCGCTAGACCTAGACTTGGTAATCCTTCATTACCTTCGGGCATTGGATACAGTAAAGCGCGACGCAATCTTCCGTCAGGATCGATGATTATGTCATTTGCTGATACTTGTCCTAATGCTTTTAAAGCGGGTGGTGGATTGATGACAGTGCTGAAGCGATCGCCAATACTTTTTTCGATGCCAATCAAATTGGGCGTGGTTTTGAATAACTGCTCTAATTCTGCGTAGCCATCGCCTACAGGAATATCTCGATATAGATCTAAGCCAATAACTTTGGGCTTTTGATCGCGGATTTTACGCAAGATTTGGGCGAGTACATGATCGGATGCAGGCCATTTGCCCAAATAACGAATATCAGACTCTTGCACCCCGACAATAATAATTCTTTCATCCACTGGCTCCGCAGGTCGCAGTTGAATAAATAGATCAAAGGCTGCCCATTCACTAGGCTGCAACCATCCTAACCAGCGCAGCCCGAATATTAGCAAGTAGATGCTGCCACTAGACAGGAAAAAACCTCCCCACTGCTGGAATCTAAGTGGTAATTTTCCCCAACTTGACTTTAAAGTTTTAATAGCGATCATTAAAAGAAGTTTAGTTGAACTTGCTTTGTTAAGCCTAACTTATAGTCGTAATTCCTAAATAGGCTACAAGCTATGGTAAGGATCGCTAAGTTTTAATGCTGATATCAAAGCGCTTTGATCTTACCAAATTAATGCTTTGATGTATGCAAGCTCTTTGTCGTAAGCTAACGTGAGTTGGGGCTATGAGTTGGGGCTAATTTATATAGCCATATTCACTTTTACAGAGGGTGTGCGGTGGTGCGAAGCACCGCCGCGCAACACTTACTAGATAAAATTAAAAAAGAAGGACATGCTCAGCATGTCCTTCTTTTGTTTGAAATTAAGCATTATGGCGGTTTCTTTATATTTTATAGATGAACTAATCTATTAACTATATTCAAGTTACAACGCAAAGCTTACTATTAACTAAATTGTAGATAACTCTATAATTGTTGCTAAGAGAGCTAAAAGACTTAATCGCGCTAAATCGAAAAAGAGTTTAAAAAATAGGATTTTGTAAACGTATTGATTGAGATGATGTAAACACAACATTTAAGTGTAAGCGAGAGCCTCCACCTTGAGTACGTTGTGGTTTAGGACGATCAGATGGTGTAAATCCAGCTTGATTGTTTGCCAAAGCTAATTCTGGTTGACCGACTGCAAACATTATTCCCCCCACGAAGGCAACCGAAGCTGGCAGAATATTTTTGTATGACTTTAACAACATATAGATTCTGGCTCTTGAGCTACATACCAGATCTTACCTGATTTATGTGAAAAAGATTACTTTATATAACTTTTTGATAACTTTTTTTGCTCCAAATTCTTTAGCCTGAACCTTTTCAGAAATATATCTAAATAATCCTTAACAATCCTTGATAATTCTCAGCAAAACACAAAAAAAAGAACCTAGCACTGAATGCTAAGTCTTTTTTTGTGATGGGCGCTGACGGGCTCGAACCGCCGACATTCTCGGTGTAAACGAGACGCTCTACCAACTGAGCTAAGCGCCCTCTTTGGGTCTGTTTTTTTGACCTCACTAAATATAGCAGATAGGGTTAACTTTTTACTAGCATTTTGAAAATAATTTTTTAATTAATACTGAAAGCCTTATACAACAAGGTTTTCTAGGTTTTTAGGAAATCATAGAGGACATAAAGCTAGTTTACTGATCTCAGTCATTATTCACATTGCCTTACACGCTTACGAAATTTTCTAACCCCAAAAACCAAACCAAAAATTAACTATTGGTACGGAATTGGTACGGAATGAAAACCCTGAAAGGCACTGTAGCCATAGAAAAAAATGATAATCGCATACGTTTAAGATGGTCTTGTGAGTCAAAAAGATATTGTCTGTCTCTAGGGTTTTCCTATACAGATGTAAATTTGAAGGTAGCTGAGCAAAAGGCTAGACAGATCGAGCTAGATATTTTGTCTGGCAACTTTGACCCCACTCTAAACAAATACAGGATCAAGCAAGTAGCTGTCATTGCAAGTCCTGAAGTTGTAAAGCCAAGTCAAGAACTCTTGCTTCCTATATGGGATAAGTGGGTTATTAGCTTGTGTTTACCAACTAGAACGCTTTGTTCCCACTACGCTAGAATTAGGCGCTACATTGAAAAAGCCGATCCTTTGGCTAGTGATGCTTTTTGGTATGAAGCGATTGTGAGTCTATCCCCTAGAATCTGGAACGACTCTTTAAGCTATTTGGTATCTTGTCTAAATTGGGCGATCTCTGAAAAGCTTGTATCTTACAACCCTTTTTCAAAGTTGAAACGTAGAAAAGTATTAAAGAATCAGGTTAAACCTTTCAATCATGAAGAAGTCAAGGCAATAGTTAACGCTTTTCGCAATAACCTTTATTGTCCAAAGTCTTCAGCCTACAAGCATAGTTTTTATGCTGATTACATTGAGTTTTTGTTTTTGACTGGTGTTAGACCTTCAGAAGCTATTGGTCTTCAGCGTCAACATGTAGACTTTACCCGTAACGAGATTGTCATTTGTTCAGTATTAGCTAGAGGTGATCAAGGACAAACTGCTAGTAAACATCGTGTCCGCAAAGAAACAAAAACAGGATCTATTCGTTTTCTGACAATGACAGCTAGGTTAACTGAGATGCTTGCGATTAGATGTCGCGATCTTAAATCTGATGACTTGGTTTTTACTTCTCCCAATGGAAATGCAATTGACGATAATAACTTTACAACGAGACAGTGGAAAGTCGTTTTAGCAGGGTTAGGGATTGAATATCGCAAGGTCTACACAACTAGACATACTCTTGCTTCAATGGCTTTAGAAGCTAATATGCCTATTACTTCTGTAGCTTATCTTCTGGGACATTCAGACACAACAATGATTATGCAGACGTATGGTCACGTTATAAATAGACCGTCTTTACCTGACTTTAGTTAAATCATTGACAGTAAGGCTCACTAGATTTAATTCTGGTGAGTCTTCTAATTTACCGATCGCACTAAAAAAAAACAGCATATAAAGTCAATGGTCGGTTCTCACCATATGATGATCGGTTCTCTCACAATTGATAGTAAAGATTAAGTTTGCTATTATTTTTTCACTGAAGGGCGGCGATATGAAGCCCTAAGAGAAGATAGAGAAACGCTTCTCATTATCTATAGGACAGGCTACATTGACCTGTCACCTAAGCTGTAGTCAACACGCTACACGGCTTACTCTAACGCGGATTAAGCATTTAGGAAATTTTCAAACAAATAACTTTGGTGTCTGGGAAGCAGACACTTGACCATAGAAGAAAAAGTGTGGAACTGATGTCACTTTGTTCTCTTTCTATGTAGGTCAAGTTTTAGCAAATACCAGTAAAGCAGCTATGGGGCTGTAGGGCTATTTGTCTCAACAAGTTTCATTTGATTAGTAAATAAGCTTTCGGGTTTTTGCCAATCAATTGGATATATCTACAGGACATCATTTTTTATAGATGATGTTCAGCTTTGCATTACTTTAACTTTAGCAATAACGAAAATCAACTAAAACTATGTCACAAGACGCTGAAATCACAAACAATACCGATACTCAATTTTTATTCTATGGACATGAGCATTACTCTTGCATTGATGGAGCTACTGATTATCTGGCTAATAAAATTACTGAGAGGGTTAAGCAAGGTAAGAAAGAAGACTCCGATCATTACAGTCAAGATCTAACACGCTATGACATGAAATGTGCGAAATCTGGTGAGTCCTATATTAATAATATAGAAGACATCAGAAATCACACAAAACCTGAATTGAAGCAAATCGATCTAGGTCAACTTAGTAACCACATACAGATCCTAGACGACTTGATCACAGGTAAATGGCTTGCTTACCCTACCTATAGAGGTCTAGCTACTAATCTGGTATTGATTCATGGAGGTCTATCTACCTACAAAAAATCACTAGCTACAATGGTAGAAATCTACAAAGATACAGTTGAGTTTCAACAGGCTTTACAAGACAACCCAAACTTTATATACAGATTAGAGGTATTGCCTACAGTGATTAACCACTATGGCAAGCATTATGGTTATACACCTATCGATCTAGAGTATTTTTCACCTCATGTTGAAGACTGGATTCATGTAAATCTACTAACACCATTAAGCCAAGTTATAAGAGTAGAGCCATATCAAGGTAAACCTGTAGATGAAGTTAGACAAGAGTTTACAGACAAGTTCAATGAAGTAATTACAACACCAGATACTAATATCCATGTTTTCAGGGTTGCTACTGCGATAGGCAAGACGGAACTATGCACTTCTCTAGAAAACGTACTTCTAGGTTGAGTCGAGGGAGGCTATTAAGCCCCGCCTCTCTCAGTTAGATCTAGACATGCGTATTTCTACGCATCTAGCTCCCGATATTCTTAGCTTGCGCTTTTGCTCATGTGATGATAGTCATGACAGCTTTCATGTATTGC
>JANNDZ010000526.1:0-5652 GCA_031378395.1 Pseudanabaena sp. OTE_75_metabat_487_sub | reverse complement strand
AACCTTAACAAAAATCTTGCAGCCCCAGCATATCCCAACTCTTGAATCAAAGCTTGGTAGCCGCGTCTAGAAATTTCACTAGCTTTCATCACTAACCCTCCTAAATTTACCCTTGATTTTCTATTAACCAAGTTACTGGATTAGAAACCCTAACCTTAATGTTACCAGCATAGCTTATTGCTTTCCTGAGTAGGCGATCGTCTGTCGTCAGAAAAACCGTTGCATCTGAAGCCTCGGCAAACGCTAAATGTAAAGCATCATAAAGTGTAAAACCTAGTTTACAAAAACTCTCTGCCCTATCTTCAATATTGTCGGTTGTCTCAACAAAAAATTTTGCCGCACTAAAAAAAGCAAAAACTTTTTAACGTCCCTCAACATTGGGAACCCTCTGTAACTCGAATTCTAGTGCATCACTACTAATTAAAGACATTTTCCCGCGATCGCAGCATTCTAAAATGGTAACAACTGCTTCTGTCTCTAATCGAACTCGATATTGCGAAGGATCATCCAAAAGCCGACAGAAACAGCAAGCATCCAGATAAACAGATGGAGATTTATTCATAACACCTCAACTCTCACATTCATACCCGCATGAGCCAACATCATCACCAACTTATCAATACTAAACCTATCAATATCACCATTCATCAAATCACTAATTCGAGGTTGAGTTTCACCAAAAAACAAAGCAGCTTGCTTTTGAGTCCACCCTTGAGACTTAATGAATCGCTTAATATTTAACATCAAGTCAGCCCGAATTTTGAGATTAAGAGCTTCTTCAGGTGCAAAGCCCAAATCTTCAAATACATTCGCTCCACCTTGAATAACTTCAGAAACTTGATTCTGATTCATTTGTTTGTTCTTTGATTTGATGTGCTATGCCTAATATATCTTATTTGGCATATTTGCAATTTCAAGTTACAAAAAGTTGATGTGTAAGGCGATCTCTTGTTTCGTGAAAGTAAGGATATTTTAGGCGATCGCTTTGTGATTGAGATTAGGGGAGATTGCTGTTTGATGCTGTTAGTTTGTTGGAGGTGATCGCTTGTTTAGTGAAAGTATGGATATTTTAGGCGATCGCTTTGTGATTTAGATTTGGGCGATCGCTGTTTGATGTTATTGGTTTGTTGAATGGCGATCGCTTGTGTGGCGGAATTGTGAAGTTTTAGGCGATCGCTTATAATTGTTACTAGCAAGAGAATGGAGTTAAACAAATGATGACTCAAACAATGGTAAAGCCCTCTTCGTGGATATCCACAGGAATTATTACCGCAAAAGTTCGCGATCGCTATTTATTTAAATTCTCCGAGCCATTACAAGAGCGCCTAGATAATTTGAATGAGCGTCTTAAAGGAATCGGACTAAATGACCAAGAAAAAGCAGAATTAGCAGGGATTTTGGAATTAGACCAAATTTTTACCTTGCTTAATGCCAAAATTATTAGCGAAGCCTAGATTTTATATGGCAATTCCTACAGCAGTAAGACTCCAAATAAGACAAAGAGCTAGTTTTTTATGTGAGTATTGTCATTCTTCAGAAGAAATTAGTCCCGCAAGGTTTGAGATAGATCACATTCAACCGAGATCTATTGGAGGTTCAGACAATATTGATAACTTAGCCCTAGCTTGCCAGCGCTGCAACTCACATCATTACAACTTCACACAAGGAAAAGATCCAGCAACATTAAACGCCGTAAATCTATTTCATCCTCGTCATCAAGTATGGAACGATCATTTTATTTGGAATAACGATGGATGTAGGATTATTGGTATTACTGAAACGGGAAGAGCAACTGTAAATCGACTAGATTTAAATGATGAAGTTCGAGGTGAAGGGGAAATTATAAGAGCCAGACAAGCATGGGTGAAAGTTGGTTGGCATCCTCCATCAACTGATTCAAGGCAATCTTTCTAGCTTTTTGTCAGCAAGCTAATAAAGCGATCGCTTGCTTGTGTAGTGCAAGGATATTTTAGGCAATCGCTTTGTGATTGAGATTAGGGGCGATCGCTTTTTGATGAGGTTAGAGGCGATCGCTTTAACAAAAAGTGGTACGATAAATTGTACGAGTTTGGATTTATTAATGAAAATTCTTAGTGCAAGTGAAGCGAGAGCCAACTTGTTCAGCTTGGTTGAGCAGGTTAACAAAGATCATTTACCAAGATTTATTACTAGTCGGCAAGGTGACGCGGTACTGCTATCTAAATCAGACTGGGAAAGCATACAGGAAACTCTCTATTTACAGTCTATACCCAATTTAGTCGAGTCAATTAGATCTGCCGAGCAAGAAGATGACTGGGTTTCTGAAGATGAATTTCTAGGAGCTTTGAATGGATTGGAAGATTGAATTTAGTCGGAATGTGGTTAAGGATGCAAAAAAGTTGAAGTCTGCTAATTTGGACTCTAGCCTCAAGTCTTTACTAGAAATTCTCAAACAAAATCCTTATGAGCCTCCCTATGAAAAACTTTCAGGCAACTTAAAAGGATATTTTTCAAGAAGAATCAATATCAAACATCGTCTGGTTTATTCAGTCAATGATGAAGCTAAAATCATTAGAGTTGTCTCTGTATGGTCACATTATGAATAGTCAGAGATTAGAGGCGATCGCTGTTTGATGTTGTTGGTTTGTTGAAGGCGATCGCTTGTGTGGTGAAGTTGGATATTTGAGGCGATCGCTATCAAGTTTGGTTCATCGCTAAGCCGCGTGTTTTGGCACAATTAAGTATTATGGTAATCGCGTATTCTTGATATGACATCAGATCTATGACACAAACAATTTCTTTTAAACTCTCCGAACTCGCAGCCGAGTTTGTCGTCTCACTGCCCGATTGTCGATTTGAATCCGATGGGACTGATCCCATAATTACGGGCGTCGCCGCGATCGATAAGGCTCAATCTGGAGAAATTACCTTTGTGTCTTCATCGAAATTTGTCGCCCATCTCAAGGATACCCAAGCCAGTGCTGTCATCCTCGATCTGAAAACTCCGTCAACCTTGCCTTGTATTCGTACCGCCCATCCCCGCATCCTATTTGCCAAAGTTCTCGAAAAGTTTTATCAACCGCCCACTCCGCCTGTCGGTATTCATCCCACCGCAATTTTGGGTGAAGATGTACAGCTAGGGAATAATGTCGCAATCGCACCCTATGTGGTCATTAGCGATCGCGTCAAAATTGGCGATAATGTCACGATTTATCCCCATGTCACCATTTACAACGATGTCGAAATTGGTGCAAATACAACCATTCATGCCAATTGTGTAATTAGCGATCGCACTCAAATCGGCGCAAATTGTTTGTTCCATCCCAGCACAGTTTTAGGTGGCGACGGCTTTGGATTCGAGATTTCCCCTAATGGCACATGGTACAAAGTCCCCCAAATCGGACATGTGATCATTGAAGATAATGTCGAACTAGGCTGCTCCTGTGCCGTTGACCGTCCTGCTGTCGGTGTGACGATCATTCATAAGGGTGCAAAACTGGATAACTTTGTCCAGATCGGTCATGGAGTCGAAGTTGGCGCACACTCGGTTCTCGCTTCACAGGTGGGCTTAGCAGGTGGTGTCACCCTCGGACATCATGTCATCATGGCAGGTCAGGTTGGCGCTGCAAATCACATCCACATTGGCGATGGTGCAATCATTGGTGCAAAGTCGGGTATTCCTAGCGATGTTCCCGCAGGGGTAACGATGATGGGCTATCCCGTCGTTCCCGAAAAAGATTGGAAGCGTATCGTCATCGCTGAGCGTCAACTTCCCGATCTACTGCGTACAGTTCGCAAATTAGAGAAGCGGATTGAGGAACTAGAAGCAAAACTTGTTGAATAGAATTAGAGAGAGGCGCTTTGCGCCTCTCTCTAATTTGTGGGTCTGAATATGTTTATTGATTTTCATACACATCACGATCGCAAATCCCCAGATCTAATCAATCTGCAAACTCAGCATGTTACGCCAGAATTGGAAGCAGAAGAACTGCCGAACTTCTGTAGTCTTGGTTTGCATCCTTGGTTTATCCAATTAGAAACATGGGAAGCTGCATGGTCAAATCTTGTGGATTTAGCGAAATTATCGCAGGTTGTAGCGATCGGTGAATGTGGACTAGATCGGAATATTGATTTGCCTTTAGAAACACAAATTTCTATTTTTCAAAAACATATAAAATTTGCGGAATCATTACAGAAACCGCTTGTAATTCATTGTGTCAGGGCTTTTTCAGAATTAATTGCTCTTAAGAAAGATACTAAATCTACGGTTCCTTGGATTATTCATGGCTTCAATAAGAAAGAAGAAGTCTTTCAACAGCTTTTCAAGCATGATTTCTATTTCTCCTTTGGAGCCGCAATTTTAAGCGATCGCTCTCCTATTCTGCAAGCGATCGCCACAATCCCAAATGGAAAATTTCTCTTAGAAACAGATGATCGCACTGATATTAGCATCAAGCAAATTTATGATCGCGCTGCCGCATTGCGTCGCGTTTCTAGAGAAGTGCTTCAAACTCAACTAATTGAAACTTATCACCAATTGACTAGGCTGAGCTGAATCATTAGCAAGATCAATTGCATCCATATCCAACCCAATTTCACTGAGTAATTCTTGCGCCGCAGTCAACATTTCTGGCTCAAGCCCTTTTAAATCTTCGCGAGTGCTGAGATAGGTCTTGAGAGCAGTCATTGGATCGAGAGCTTCGGCAGTACTGAGTTCTGGCATCCTGCTACGCGGATTTTGGCTGACAACTTCAGGGATCAACGCATAGTTATGAGCGATCGCCATTGCTTCATGTAATAGGCGATCGTCGATTAATGCTAACTGCTCAGCTCTGACCTTATAGATTAGTCTAGCGATCGCCTGATCGATTTTCCCTTTGGCGATCGCTTTAAGTAACTTCGCTTGTGGATCATCAGATTGGGTCACATCCACTTCCATTGTCCGAAAAGCACGGGTAGGAATCGGACAAAAATCAAACTTTACATTCCCCTTCTCAACTTCCAACCAGCAATATCCCTTCGCCTCATTCTCTTCACCAAAATCAACACGCTCAATACTGCCTGGATAAACCACAAGTGGTTGTGTCGCTAAGATCTGATGGCGATGCACATGACCGAGCGCCACATAGTCAAAGGCTTCACGGGTTAACATTGATAAAGGAATCGTGAAACCTTTGCCAGCCGCTAAAAACCTCTCTGCTCCATAGGTGGCTGTATCCACCATCACATGAGCGAGCATAATCGTCGGTAACAGCGGATCAAGTTGGCGGATTTCGCCTTCGATCACTACCTGCAAGCGATCTATCAAAAACTGGCTTACTTCAGTCATCGAGAAGCCTTCTGTCTCAGCTTTAGTCAGCAAAGTCGATCGCGTAATCCATGGCAAAGTAATAACCTGAATCTCACCTGCGTATGTTGAAATTCGGTATGTTGCGATCGTGTCTCCCACCGTGAAGTTTGGCACGGCTAGACTGCGATAAATCGCCAAACTCGCACCGCCAAATCCCTGAGAATGTTGGTCATGATTTCCCACTAATAACACCGTAGGAATCCCAGCATCTGCAAGGCGGCGAAATTGCTTGGCAAAGGCTTGTTGCACAAGTGGTGGCGGCGTAGCATCAGGAAAAGCATCACCACCAAATAGAACGATATCGGCTGGCTCGTTAATTGCGC
>JANNDZ010000520.1:0-6320 GCA_031378395.1 Pseudanabaena sp. OTE_75_metabat_487_sub | reverse complement strand
GTAAAGACTTCGCTGCGCGAAGCCTTTAAATATAAAAACCTGAAGACTTTACCGCCCGCGCAGCGGGCGGTAAAGTCTTCAGGTTTTTTAATTATGCTGTTGTACTTAAAATACAAAAAAGAGATGACGCTAGCGCCATCTCTTTTTTGTTTAGGATTAATTCCTGCTTTTAATTTCTTACGAAGCATTTGCATTTGCTTCTTCTTTTGGCGATGGCGAGCAGATCCACCCTTGCCTTTATCATTTCGACCTTCTTTGCGTGGGGATTCCCAACGCTTTAGTCTTTGGCTCATGTTTTTATACCGACGATAATTTTTGTAGATAAATTAATAAGTATTAAATTATTAACTTAATATTACGTTAGCTGACTAAAGAATTACTATCACTCTTGAGAATGAGAGCGTGCTGAGAACGCTCCCTCTTTAAGGTTGATTTTTAGACTAGTTTTTGCTTGATTTCTTCAGGATTTCTAAATCCGATCGCGATCGCCTTACCATCTTTGACAAATAAAGGTCGTTTTAGCAACATTGAATCTTTAGCATAGGCTTCAATCCATTGGATATGTGACCATGTATCTTTTTCAGTGCCAAGTGATCGATAGGATTGCCCAGATGTATTTCGCATTAATCTTTCCCCTAATGCATTCACCCATTCGGCGATCGCAGTCCGAGATGGCGGATAATCTTTGGTATTGATAAATTCGTAGGCAAGCCCTTGATTGTCTAACCAAGCGATCGCTTTTTTGCAGGTTCCACAATTGGGTATGCCATAAACTTGAATAGACATAAATTTTCTCGGATTATGACTTGTTAAAAAAAGATACAGGGATAGGCAAGCCCACTCCTTTAGTGGCAGATAAAACATGACAAGGTAGCTTTGACTACCTACAGCTATTGTATGGCATTTATCGCAACCCTCAAATGAGAGTAGATGCAAAGCGCCTACTCTCATTTGAGGGTTGCAGTATTTATTGATGTTAATCAATTAAATGCCCCACAAAAAAATCATATATTAAGTAACATTATGGGTATTATTCCCTTTCTAATGAATACATGGCAGTGCAAGGCGAAGCCTTGCACTGCCATGTATTCACTTTATAGTGACTGCTCTTTTAGTGGGAAGGGCTTAGTTGGATTCATAGCGATCGCAAATGCTTACGTTGATTTCGGCGCAGAAATAGTTTGCGCAGTTCTTCCATAGCAATCAAGATCGGTGGACAGGTTAGTAAAATCAACCAATGCCAATTTGCTAAGGAAGCAGTTCCGAATACTTGTCTGAATGGTGGAAAGTCGATAAACGCGAAGAGAGCAACACATTCAACAGTGATTCCCAACCAGAGTAAACTATTGTTTGACAGCGACTGACGGAATATAGAACTCCAAGAAGAACGACAAGCGAATAGATTCCCAACTTGACAAGCAACGATCGCGGCAAGAGTTACAGTTGTAGCTTGACGATAGATCGCTGTCACTGTGGGATCGGCAGTACGAGAGAGAATCATTGGTGTGACTTGTTGCAAATCCACTAGAGAATAGCCGTAACTCCACCAAACAATAAAGAAGCCTAACATCGATAGAACTGCCTCGATCATACCTAGAAATAGATAGGCACGAAGTAGTAGAGGAATATTAAGTAGAAATTCTTGCTTAGGACGGGGTGGACGATCCATAATTCCTGATTCAGGAGTTTCTGCTCCTAGCGCTAGGGCAGGAACCATATCTGTGCCTAAATCCACCGCAAGTATCTGTAAAATTGTCAACGCGGGGGGGATCTTGAAAGCGACCATGCCTAAAAATGGCACAATCTCTGGCACATTCGAGGCAAGAATATAGGTCATAAACTTACGGATATTCTGATAAATTGCCCGACCCTGCTCGATCGCCACAACAATCGTGGCAAAGTTATCATCGGTCAAGACAATGTCTGCCGCTTCTCTTGCGACATCTGTACCATTTTGTCCCATCGCGATCCCAATATTCGCGGCACGCAAAGCAGGAGCATCATTCACCCCATCCCCTGTCACCGCCACAATTTCACCGATATCTTTGTAAGCTTGTACCAATCGTAATTTATGTTCAGGTGACATTCTTGCAAATACTAAACCAAAGCGATATTTCACTACTTGTTTTAGTTGTGCGTCCGATAGATGTTCCATACCTTCACCTGTGACTACACGTACTTTGTCGTGAACCAAACCAATTTGACGGGCGATCGCTTCCGCCGTTAATCCATAGTCTCCCGTAACCATTGTGACTTTGATGCCAGCTTGATGACATTGAGCGATCGCTTTCGGTACTTCCTCTCGTGGCGGATCAAACATGGCAACTAACCCAATGAAGATCAAATCTTGTTCTAAGTCCTGAGCCTTTAGATCCAGCAGTTCCTGACCACCTTGACGCGCCGCCAGTCCCAGCACCCGAAATCCTTGTCTTGCCAGATCATCATTAGCTCTGACGACCTCATCCCAATAGGCATGAGTTAATTCTTGAGCCTGTCCATCGCGCAAGATCATATGACAATGTTTGAGAACTTCTAAAGGTGCACCTTTAGTGAAGGCGAGATTGGGAAAATCGCTAGACCATAGTTCTGAATCTTGCCAATTTAATACTACTGTCATCATCAGACGGCGTGAGTCAAAAGGAAGTTCTCGTAAACGTGGATACTGCTTTTGCAGATCTTCTAAATTTAGTTCCGCTTTTCCTGCTGCTACTAATAGAGCCGCCTCAGTGGGGTCACCAATTTCTTGCCAACGACTAGGAGCATTCAGGTGGACTAAACGTGCATTAGAACAAAGTGCCGAACCAATCAGCAAAACCTTGGCTTTCCAAGCGATTTCAGAATCTGTGGGAATGTTTACCTTGCCGCTAGTAGGGTCGTAACCTGCGCCCGTGACTTCAATAAGTCTATTGACATTATTATCATCATTAGTTTGGGGATGGGGATGATCGGAGGTTGTTGGTTCTGTCGGTAACCAAAGATAGCGCACGGTCATTTCGTTTTTTGTCAATGTGCCAGTTTTATCAGTGCAAATCACTGTAGTTGCGCTGAGGGTTTCCACTGCCGACAGCCTTCTTACAAGGGCATTGCGCCTTGCCATTCTCTTCACGCCAAGGGCAAGGGCAAGCGTTACAGTTGGCAATAAACCTTCAGGGACGTTCGCCACAATAATTCCGATCGCAAAAATAAAGCTCTCAGTCACATCCATCCCAATCAGAAAATAACTGAGCGCAAATACAGTCGCACCCATCCCAAGAGCGATCGCGGTAATAATCCGCACAATCCGAGCCACTTGAATTTCTAGAGTACTCGGCTCTCGCTTTACCTCTGTAGTTAAATGGGCAACCTGTCCAAACTCAGTCTCAGCACCCGTTGCATAGACAACTGCCACTGCTCGCCCTGCCGCTACCGTTGAACCTGCCAACACAAGGTTGGCTATTTCTGATGGATTCACTTTTTCCTGCATCGGCTGTTCGCCTTGACGTAGCATCGTTTTACCACCACGCACTGAGACTGTCTCTCGCAACCTCACTGGATAAGGACTTCTTGCTACGGGTAAAGATTCTCCCGTCATTACCGATACATCTAGATACAAACTTTCTGCTGATATCAACCGCGCATCTGCGGAAATGCGATCGCCTTCTTCCAATTGCATGACATCGCCACGCACCAGTTCCCTAGAGGGAATTTGCTTTAGCTCACCATCTCGATAAACTTTCACTTGCATCGGTAAAACTTTTTTGAGAGCTGATAGCGCTTTCTCCGCTTGAAACTCTTGCCAAAAGCTAAAGATGGCATTAATCCAGATCACAGACCAGACTGCCCAACCAAGTTCTGGAGTGCGGGAAATAAAGGCAAGAATCCCTGCTATCCAGAGTAGGAGAGCCATAAAATGAGTTAATTGATCAGCAAACCGCAGCCACAAAGGACGGTGGGCAGGTTCAGGTAATTCATTTGCGCCAAATTTTTCTAATCGCGATCGCGCTTCTATCTGCGATAATCCATTAGCACTAGTGCCAAGAGATTCGTAGACTTCTTCAAAGGACAATGCCCATAGTGGCTGGTGAAGTGATGCCATGTTGGTCTACTCCTATTAATTCCTCATATCGCGGTTTTCAAATGATCATGTACTCATTTGAAAACAAAAACTCAATCCCAGTAAGATTTTTGAGCTTTCATTTTGCCGTGAGCAAAATGAAAATCACTACAAATATAAACCTAGCACCAGAAGCTTTGGCGAAATCTTAAGACTACAACCCAAACCACAAAGATTATTGAAAGTGTTGCTTTGCAACACTTTCAATAATCTTTGTGGAGTTTGTTTGATCAAAAATTGCTGTATAATGCCAACATGTTAGGCAAGCTACTTGATCGCCGCTACCGTATTATCAGAGAATTAGCAGAAGGAGGTTTTTCGCAAACTTATCTTGCTGAAGATACGCGCTTGCCCAAAAATCCTCAATGCGTAGTCAAACATCTTAATCCCACCATTGATGATCCTGTTTTCACCCAAAAAGCTCTGGAACTCTTTAAAGCCGAAGCCGAAACATTACAAGAATTGGGAAAACATGATCTGATTCCCCAACTCTACGCATATTTCCAAGAGAGCAAGGAATTCTATCTTGTTCAAGAATTTATTGCAGGACATCCCCTCAGCCAAGAAATGCCTCCTGGCAGTCAAATGGCAGAGGCACGAGTTGCTCAAATCATCAAAGAAGTATTGGAAATACTGCAATTTGTTCATAAATACAATGTCATTCATCGCGATATCAAACCTAGTAACTTGATTCGTCGTCATAGTGATGGCAAACTGGTATTAATTGATTTTGGTACTGTCAAGCAAGTCCAAATGGAAGTAGCTAGCGCCCATCATAAAGCCAAAGTGACATTACCAATTGGTACACCTGGGTATATGTCGTACGAACAAGAACGTGGTCAATCTGTATCAAATAGCGACATCTATTCTTTGGGAATGCTAGCTCTTCAAGCTCTTACAGGTAAGCATCCTAGCCAGTTTCCGAGAGATCGCGACAATGAGATTACTTGGCGCAGTTATGCCAAAGTTAGTCGTGAATTTGCCGCAGTTTTAGATCAGATGGCACGTTGCAATCCACGCGATCGCTATCAGACAGTTGATGAAGTCTTAAAAGACATCGCGAAACTCCCAAAATTAAGTACAGCTTCTCCTCGAATTACTGATGAGCGAGAGGTTAAGTCAAATCCTCTATTATTGACATCTGCGATCGCCTTGTTAGCATTAACTGGTGGAATTTATCTATTCAGTACAGGATGGAATCCGCTTAAAAGCAATAGCCTACCTATTAATAGCCTTAGTCCTACCCCTAGTCCTTCTGCCTTCACACCCGAGACTTCACCTTCTCCTTTAGTTCAGCCTTCAGCAACACCCATAGCAGATCGCAAGGCTAACTATGGACAATTAGGTATCTATCTCAAAGAAAAAAACTGGAAAGCCGCAGATCGTGAGACCTATTTATTGCTTCTCAAAGCCGCAGGAAGTCAATCTGATCGTGACGGAACATTTCACCCCGATGAATTCAATCAAATTACTTGTGCGGATCTGGTTTTAATTGATCAGTTATGGACACAGGCAAGTAATGGCAAGCAGGGATTAACTGCCCAGAAAAAGATTTACGAAGATTTTGCTAAAGATATTCGTAAAACATACGAAAATATCGGTTGGTTCAGTCCATCTGGTGAACTAGCGATCGATACTGCCTACGATCGCAAAACTACACGATGGGAATATCTCGAAGGTCGTCAGCCCAATTTCAAATCTCCGCCCATTGGTCACCTGCCATTTTTACTACGCGATCCCAACAAAAATTTTGAGCGCATGGCTACCTTATATCGATGCTCATCTTAAATTTTTTAAAAGGATAAAAATATGAGATTAAATTTGTGTAGCCTATTTCTCTTATTAATAACCGCAAGCACTATTAGCTCTGTATTTTTGAGTACTCATAGTGCGATCGCTCAAGTTGCTGATGTCCCCAATCCTGATAGCAACGGGGACTTTAGATCCGCATTTCAAAGGGGTAATAGTGGGTTCTATGTCATTAGCAAATGGCTAGTCATACAACCAATAGGATCTGGTGTAGAAGATTATGCTTTAAATTGTCGATACACACCAAATGGACAGATTAGAGCACGAATTCAAAGAGGTGCGATCATTACGGCAGTTTTTAAAGGAAATCCCAATCTGCGTAGAGCCGAACCTCCTGAGCCATCCAGTGACGCGATCGCTTTAGACAGTGATGGCTCTCCTTGGTTAAGGGTTAGAGGTTTACAGAATGAGCTGGCTT
>JANNDZ010000511.1:0-2489 GCA_031378395.1 Pseudanabaena sp. OTE_75_metabat_487_sub | reverse complement strand
GTCAGAAATTTCCGTTGTGCTTTGCTTGCTACCTTCGGTATTATGTCTGTAATGCTATTCATTTGGTGTTTTGATTCAACACTTGCACCTTATACGATGAATAGCTTTTTTTCTCGTTTTTCAAAACTGTCCGAAGTATTGCTATATCTTTGCATCTGTAAACCATGGGAAACTTGATGTCAGAGTTAAGAGAATCTGAAAAGACAGAGAAGCAGCGACCGCTGCGTATTTTGATGATTGAAGATGTTGATGCCGACGTAGAGCTGACACTATTAGCTCTGGAATCAGCAAACTTAAATTTTACCTATGACATTACTGCTACAGCGATCGGATGCCAAAAACACTTACAAGATGATATTTACGATGTAGTTTTGTCAGACTATCGTCTGCCCAGTTTTAATGGGTTACAAGCTTTTAATTTTCTAAAACAATCAGGACAAGATATTCCGTTTATTTTAATTACTGGTAGCTTAGGGGAAGAAGCCGCAGTTGAATGTATCAAAGCAGGGATGACCGATTATGTATTGAAGGATCGATTATTTCGATTACCTAGTGTTTTACAACGCGCTCTGCAAGAGTTTGAATTACGCCAACAACAGAAAAACGCGATCGCACAAATCGAGCAGCAAGCATGGCGAGAGACAATTATTAATCGCATTGTCCAAGCCATGAGAGAAACTCTAGTTTTAGAAGATGTACTGCAAACAACTGCGGATCTATTACAGGAAGCTTTACATGTTAGTCATTGTCTGATCTTTCAGCCAGATACTTTGAAGAGAATGCGAGTTTGTTATACCAGTAAAAACAACTTTGATTATAGAGAATCAATAATTGGTCTATCTTGTGATTTTTATGAGCATTACCATGATGATTTGGTTCAAGCAAAGCAAATCTCAGTCCATCAAGTTAGCAAAGATTTGCCAGAAGAACTAAGAGAGTTAGCAGAAAAATATAGTATCCATTCTCTTTTGATGACCTCTCTTGTTTATCAACAAACTTATTTAGGTGGGATTAGCCTATATCAGTGCGATCGCGATCGCATATGGTCTGAGAATGAACTATCGCTAGTTAAGGCGATCGCCGATCAATGTGCGATCGCGATCCATCAGTCAGATCTCTATCAAAATGCCCAATCAGAGCTATTAGAGCGTAAAAAGATGGAGGCGCAACTGCGTCATGATGCTTTGCATGATTCTTTAACAGGCTTGCCAAATCGTGCTTTATTTCTAGATCGCCTCAATCATGCTTTACAGCTATCTAATCGACGATTATATCTAAATCCAACCGATCTCCCAGAGCTGTTTGCGGTTCTCTTTTTAGATTTAGATCGATTTAAGATCATCAACGATAGCCTCGGACATTTAGCAGGCGATCAGTTATTAAAAATTGTGGCAAAACGCCTAGTCGGCTGTCTACGTGGGGGGGATACAGTTGCAAGACTAGGTGGAGATGAATTTGTAATGCTCCTTGAAGAAATCGAACATCTTAATGATGTAATTGAGGTCGTGCAGAGAATTAAGGATTCATTGCAAGTGCCAGTCATACTTGATGGCAATGAAATATTTATTAGTACAAGTATTGGAATTGCACTAAATTCTGCTGATTATACTCAACCAGACCAGTTGCTACGCGATGCTGATACTGCTATGTATCGAGCTAAGGAACTGGGACGCGATCGCTATGAGATATTTAATTCTGCAATGCACACAGAAGCGCTCAAGAAACTACGGATAGAAAATGAGTTGCGCCGAGCTATTGAGCGTAACGAATTGCGAGTGCATTACCAGCCAATTGTCTGTTTGCAATCACGACAAATATTGGGATTTGAAGCTCTTGTCCGTTGGCAACATCCTGAACAAGGATTGATATATCCAGGGGAATTTATTGCCATAGCGGAAGATGCTGGACTAATTGTGGCAATTGATTTTTGGGTATTGCAGAAGGCTTGTGCTCAACTACGAGAATGGCAAAAGCAGTTTCCGATCGCGATGAATCTAACCATGAATGTTAATTTATCTGCGAAACAGTTTACTAAGCCTAACTTGACTTGCCAAATTGAGAATATCCTCAAAAAAACGAATCTAAATAACCACAATTTGAAAATAGAAGTTACTGAAAGTATATTAATCGAAAAGACTTCTTTAGCAGCACGAATTTTAGGCGAATTAAACGAACGTAATATTCAAACTTGTATTGATGATTTTGGGACAGGATATTCTTCGTTAAGCTATTTGCATCGATTTCCAATTCATACGCTCAAGATCGATCAATCATTTGTCAACCAACTTGATCATAATTTAGAAGATGGTGAAATCGTAAAAGCAATTATTGTGTTGGGAATAAATTTGGGTTTAAATGTAGTTGCGGAAGGGATAGAAACGGCTGAGCAGTTAGATCGGCTCAAAAATTATAATTGTCAGTCAGGACAAGGGTATTATCTGTTTGAGCCTCTAGAAGCCGACGCGATCGCAATATTACTGAAGTCTATG
>JANNDZ010000458.1:0-4696 GCA_031378395.1 Pseudanabaena sp. OTE_75_metabat_487_sub | reverse complement strand
TATAGAGTTTGAGCAGAGTCTAAATAGTCTGTCGAACTTACATCACGAATATTTAGACTCTGCTCAAACTCTATACAATTGGATAATTCGTCCAATTGATGCTGATTTACAAGCTGCCAACATCAAAACACTGATCTTTGTAATGGATGGTCCATTGCGAGTAATTCCGATCGCCGCCTTACATGATGGGAAAGACTTTTTAGTGCAGAAATATGCGATCGCGACTGTGCCATCAATGGGAATGGTAAATCTAAAATTACGAGATCGACGACGCAACAGCATTCTGGTAATGGGGCTGACCGATGCTATGCAAGGATTGTCGGCACTACCTAGTGTCGAAATAGAAGTTAATACAATTGCTACACAAGTTTTACAGGGCGATGCTTTTCTCAACCAAAGCTTTACTATTGAAAATCTCAAGACCCAGAGAAAAAAGCAAAACTACGGTATCGTGCATCTAGCCACCCATGCCAAATTTGTGAGTAACACTATCAATGGTGCATTCATTCAAATGTGGAATGAGCGGCTATATCTTGATCAACTTAAATCGTTCAATCTCGGTTCAGAACCAGTTGAGATGCTGACGCTGAGTGCTTGTCAGACTGCTGTCGGCAAAAATCTTGGTTTAGGTGGTGTCGCTGCTCAATATGGCGCAAAAAGTGTGCTTGCATCTCTCTGGACAGTAAGTGATACTGGTACAACGCCATTGATGCTATCTTTTTATCATAATTACCCAACTGCAAAAAGTAAGGCGATCGCATTGCAGCAAACTCAAGTTGCACTACTAACTGGAACTGTAAGAATCGAGGGTCAACAAATCCAAGGAATCCCCAATTTATCAGCAGTTACCCTCAAACAACTTAATCAAGCGATCGATCTGAAGCATCCATACTTTTGGGCTTCTTTTATCTTGGTTGGCAATTGGCTATAGTGGCTAGCGCATCAATCAAACAAAAAAAAGGAGATGCTATGCACCTCCCTTTTTTTTGTTTGATAGCTAAAAGCTATATTCTACGGAGAGAGAGGGATTCGAACCCTCGTTAAAGTTACCCCTAAACAGCATTTCCAGTGCTGCGCCTTCAACCACTCGGCCATCTCTCCTCGCTTAATGTGACAAAAAACTTTTTTAAAGTTAGTTGCTTCATTGCGCGGATTTTAATCATACCAAAACATGACACATGTGCAAGACTTGTGATCGCAAATTTTTGGTTAATTAGCGTAATGTCGCAAATTGTTGTCTTGACCATACTTTTTTACTTCATTCAAACCTATGTCAGCAATCCAGGGATTTCTTCGCTGGCTCTGTCGATATATCTAAAAGAAACCATTGGTTTGTCAGCAAGTGAGTCTGCTAATTTTGTCGCGATCGCCTTTTTGCCGTGGATGATTAAACCTGTTTTTGGCGCGATCGCAGATAGCTTTTCCCTATTTGGCTACAAATTTAAAGGTTACTTTGTGATCTGCTATGGTTTGGCATCTGGATTTTTCTTGTTTTTAGCTACCCTAAAATCTTATTCACTCCCTGTACTAACCGTAGGTGCAGTGTTGATATCTACCTGTATAGCTTTTTCAGATGTGCTTGCTGACAAATTTATGATCGAAGTTGGCAAGCCAATCGGCAAAACAGGACAACTACAGTCTTTACAGTGGATGGGGTTGGGACTAGGTGGAGTAATTACTTCTTATCTGGGCGGACAGATTGCTCAATATCAAAATCTCTCTTTCGCGTTTCTAGTTAGCGCTATTTTGCCTCTAACAGGAATCGTTGCTGTAATGATTTGGATGCCAGAAACCAAAGTGAAGTCTGGGACAATTTCTATGCGTCAAAGCTTGCATTCACTTTGGGAGGCGTTAAGATCGCCAAGTTTTTGCGCGATCGCAGTTTTTGTATTTTTGCTTGGGACTATGCCGCTACCACCGTTGTTGTATTATCAACGCGATATCCTGAAATTTTCGGAAGAATTTTTTGGTGTTTTGGGTGCATTTAGCTTCTTGGGGGTGGGATTGGGTGCGATCGCCTTTGGTATTTGGTTTCGGCAGTTACATCAAAATCTGCTGCTCAAACTGGCGGTGTTTGCTAGTGTACTTTCGGCTCTTGCTCTTGCTTTTATTTTTGATAAAAATAGCGCTATCCTTGTGCAAGTCTTTAGTAATTGTGCCTCTGTTATTGCCTTTCTCAGTCTTTCAGAAGTTTTCGTTCGTTCTTGTCCAGAACTAATTGGGGGTACATTTTATGCTTGCTTTGTCTCTGTCATAAATCTTGCGGCTACGTTTGGGGCAATTATTGGCGGCTGGCTCTACGATCAAGGTTTCGCTTTTCTATTGTTAGCGATCGGGGCTTCTCTCTATGGCGTTCTGGGCTGTTTTTTTATCCCACTTGTGAGTAGGAATATTAGTAATCAATAGCTTTGTGATAAATGCCTTGGCAGCTTCTAATCGTAGGAAGTTTTTCATGCTTTTGAGCGCTACCATCAGTAAATCCTTCGCAGATTTGGTTAAAACTGCGATCGTGAGCTGAAGAGCTATGCGCCCATTGGTGCTTCGCCAAGGTGGAGAAATTGCCAAACTTTTGACTACCAATAACAACGCATATAATTTGCACCATATTTGCTCGCGATTCCAGTAAGCATTGGCTAACGCCATTGTCACCATTCCTTTCGTATCTAAAGAATCAGATTTATCGGCGATTTCCATAGCTATCTTAAGGTAGATATCTGCTTTCTCTACTCGATTTAAGAATGTGTAAAAATTGAACATATTCACATATGCTGTTATTGCACACTCGCTCCCAATATTTAAAGTTTTTTCTATCTCAAGTTGTTTCTCACAATACAAGATTGCGTCTTCATATCTCTGTAATTCGTAGCCATAGACTATTGATAGTTGATTTAAAGCTGAAGTTTCTAAATATCGATCGCCTGACTCGCGTGCAATCTTTAAAGATTCATTAAGACATTCCAATGCCTTTTCATATTCTTTTAGCGCAGTGTAGTTCTGTCCCAGATCTGCTAACACAGAATATTTTTGTCCTAAATCATGGGCTTCCTCGCAGATATTTAACGCTTGTAGATGGAACTCAATTGCTTCAGCAAACTGCCCACGCTCAGAATAAATATAGCCGAGATAACCCAAAAATTTGGAGATTAACTCTGGATTATTAGTACTACGAGCAATCTCTAGAGATGCTTTTACATGATTTAATCCAGCTTGCATCTCACGGGTTTTGCCATGATTTTGACCAAATCTAAATAATGTCCAACCCAAACGGGCAAGCGCCGACCCTTCCTCCTCATGATCGCCAATTTCACGGGCTATTTCTAATTGTTGTTGATAAGCAGCGATCGCCTCCACATACTTTTCCCAACGAGTGAGAATAATTCCAATACCATGTAGGGCTTGTGCTTCTGCTTTACGATTATTTGCTAAATGCGCAATTTCCAACTGCTGTTGGTGGTAATCAAAAGACTTATCGTAATTACTAAGAGAATTGAAAGCCATACCCAACCCGCACAAGCAAATCAAATCTTGCTCTGGACTCACCTTGCCTAGAAGTACTTGATAGAGTTTGACTTGCTCGCGGTAATAGCACCAACGACTTAACTGTTCATGGAGTTCCCTGCCATTATCTTCAAGTCGAAATGATAGAATTTGACCCGCTTGTTGCCATGCTGAGGCTTCGCATAGATGATCAAAAACTTGTAAGTACGCATCTATTTTCTCTAGATTACTCACGTCATCAGGTGGCTCATCTTCACTCGTCAGGAAATATTCGATCGCAATATAATCATCTAGATACTCGATTGGCACTGTATCCAAATCAACTTCTAATGCGTTAAACAGTCGTTGTCCTGCGGTTGAATTAGCCATTTCTCTTAATCAAGCTCCCACTTTTGCAACAAATCTTTGCGATGCTCTAGGGCAACACTGCGAATTAAGTTATGTAGCCCCAATACGCGATGACTATTGTGATTTAGGGATATCTCAACTAGAAAGCGATCGCACAAATCATCCAAAACTCCCTGCTGTTGCTCTTTGGTATAGACTTCCTTCCTTAAACGCTTGACATACATTTCTACCTGTCTCAGCCAGCCAGATTCTTGGACAGGACGACGATATTTTGCTACCACACAGATCAACAAATAAGCGTCAGCATTTTGTGTTTCCAATCGCCGAAACACTGCCTCTAGACGTTGCTTGTAAACCTTAATCCGAATTTCGCGAGTCAGTTTATGTAGTTTCCAATCATCATCCGCCCCTTCTAACTTAGCCCCTGCATCGGCTTCTGCTAAAGCTGTTTCTACTTCTATAATCTCGTTACCTACATTTCCCCAAAAAGCAACAGCACTTTTTCCAAAGGACTGAACAATATCTCCAATTACTACACGCAAGGTCAGAGGGTGTCCATGATAGACCTTACCAATTCGCATTAGTAAATCTCGATCTTTAGAATCAGCACTCATATCCAAGCCAGCTTTCTCAAATAAAGCAATCTGCTCTTCATCAGCCAATCCATCCAGAATTTTAGAATGATATACATTTGGATAGCGAGAGGCTAAGGCTTCGATCTTAGTAGGTACATCCTGAGAAGTCACAATCAACGAGCTTTCACAAGATTCTATTGCTAAAAACTTAGCAAAAAACTTTCCCCACCATTCATCCGCAAAATCACCCCAGCCATATTCCTCATTCTTGATCA
>JANNDZ010000444.1:0-7572 GCA_031378395.1 Pseudanabaena sp. OTE_75_metabat_487_sub | reverse complement strand
CGATGAAGTCTCTTTTCCGATATCCTGTCAACTTTTTAGCTGCATCTTTGATTGTTGCCTTTATTTCTTCACTTATCATTTTCTCTTTTTATTTTAGTTTTCATGTTTCTTATGGTACTTTATTTATCCGCTAGTCCCTAAATTAAAAACAAGTTAATCTGCTCTCAACAAAATTAAGACATTATCATCAATGAATTCACTATTAGTACAATTACAGAACTGCTACGGAATACAATCATTTGATCATACTTTTGATTTTAATGAAAAGAATTCAATCTTAATTTACGCTCCAAATGGAGTTATGAAAACATCTTTTGCAAAGACGTTATTGCGAGTTTCTAATGGTTTGGAACCAGAAGAAAAAATATATAATAGAGAATCTACATATAACATAAAAGTAGATGGAACAGATATTAACAAAGAAGAAATACTAGTAGTTGAACCTTTTAATGATGCCTTTGAAGCTAAGAATATATCTACTCTTTTAGTTAACTCTGAGAAGAAAAACCGATACGATAATATTTACAGGTTACTGGTTGATGCCAAGAAAAAACTTGTTGTTGAATTGAATAAGCTTTCAGGAATTAAAAAAGATGATATTGAGAGTCAAATAAAAGATGATTTTCAATGCCCCAATATATTTGAGGTGATAGAGAAGTTACAACAATTTGACACACAAAACATCGATACTGATAAATACTCACGCATAAAGTATAAGCAGGTTTTTGATCCGAAAGTATTAGAATTACTTGACTCTCCAGAGGTTATACAGAATATACGTGAGTATACTGATCGATATAACAAACTAATTAAAGAGTCACCCTTGTTCAAGAAGGGGATTTTTAATCCCACTAATGCTAATTCAATATCAAGTGTGCTTGAGAAAGAAAATTTCTTTAAAGCTCAGCATAAAGTATTACTAAATGGTCGTCGAAGAGCTATTAAAACACATAAGACATTTAGTAATGTAATAGAGAATGAAAAAAACCACATTTTAACCGATGCAATTTTAAGAAGTATTTCCCAAAAACTAATTGGTGGAGTTTCATCTGTTAAGTCTTTTCAAGATTTACTTGAAGAATATCCTGAAGTTGCTACTGAATTGTCAAACATTAGTAAATTTAAACAAAGACTATGGAAATCTTATTTTAATAAAACCAATAATTTGTTTATATCTCTTTTAAATCTTTTTAATCAAAATAAGGAGGAATTAAAAGCAATAGAAGAAGAAGCTCGCTTAGAAGAAACTTTGTGGTATGAAGCTCAAAAGGTATTCAAGGATAGATTTGAAGTTCCTTTTTCTCTAGAAATTGAAAATCATATTAATGAAATTCTAGGGACTACTACTGCTGCACCTAATATTGTATTTACATTTCAAGGCGAAAATGACGAGAGAATTAAGTTCAATCGGGGACAACTCAACTCTCTTGATGTTTTATCAGTAGGTGAGCGTAGAGCAATGTACTTGCTTTATATCATTTTTGAGTTTAAAGCAAGACAAATTAAAAATCAAAAGACACTAATCGTCATTGATGATATTGCAGATTCTTTTGATTACAAAAATAAGTACGCAATTATAGAATATTTAAAAGAAATGACTGAGGAACCACTATTTAATCTTGTAGTGTTAACTCACAACTTTGATTTTTATAGAACATTCCAAAGTCGCGTACTTGATACTGCGAAGTGGGAAAATTCATTTGTAGCTTGTAAAAATGGCAGCTCTATAAATCTTCTACGTGGAGGTGATAAAAATATATCAAGTCCGTTTGATTTATGGAAATCTAAATTTAGTAATAACAAAATCATGCTTCTTGCAATGATCCCTTTTACAAGAAACTTGATTGAGTACAAGGATAGTACATCATGTGATTACTATAAAAAGCTTACTTCAATGCTTCATATCAAACATGATACACACAGTATTAATGTATCTGAGTTAGAGTTTATAATAAGTACAGTTATCCATAATGCATCGCTAGATTCGTCAATCAATAAGAATGGCTTAGTAGTAGACTTAATTTATGAAGTTGCAGATAGTTTATACAATCAAGTTGACATAGATGAAATATGTTTAGCAAATAAAGTCGCTCTATCAATTGCTATACGTTTAAAATCTGAAGAGTTTATGTGGTCTCAAGTTTCAGATAGCTCACTAATTAATGGTACACAGACTGGAAAATTATTTGATAGACTTAATAGACAAAATACTATGTCTCCAGACATCAAGAAAATCTTAGGACAGGTTATTTTAATGACTCCAGAGAATATACATATCAATTCTTTTATGTATGAGCCATTAGTTGATATTCATATTCACCACTTGATAAAACTTTATGAAAGAGTTAAGTCTCTATCTGAAAATACTAATTAGCAGACAGAATTTCTGACTTACCCAGATTTTGATGTTTGAGTTGATCGCTTCTATCTACAAGGCTCTGTTAGCGATCGCGCTTGATGATAACAAAAGGCGATCGCCTAACTTGTCCAATCTTCCACTTGCAAATTAGCAATATTTTCAAAATCAGACAGATTGCGCGTTAACAGAGTTGCATTTTTAGAAATAGCGATCGCCGCAATTTTTAGATCCATTGTTCCCAATCTCGGATATTCTGCGCGAAGTCGTTTAAAAATAGCTGCTGATTCACCATCAAATCCAATTACCTTAAGCTTTGCAAAAGTCGCAATATGTTTTTCTAGCTTACGATAGGCAATGATTTGCTCTTCCAAGTTACGCGCCTTAGCGATATATCCTAACCAACCACGAGTTTGCTCCTCGTAAGTAATCACCGTAACATTAATATCTTCTAGAGAAAGTATGGAAAGCCTACTTATAATCCTTTGAGCGATCTCCCCACCACGCTCAAGGATGCTCAGATGATCGGTGTCCAAAAGATACATTACTCAACCTCAGATGGCTCAAATAAATCTTTGTAAGACTGACGATATTCCCTACCGATCGCGATCGCTTCTTCAAAGCTAGGATCATCAGCAAATGTACCCACGATATTCTCCCACCAAGGCTTGATAGTATTTGTACTATTCAATAAAGATATCTTTAATCGCGTAACTTCAGCTTCAAGTTTTGATAGACGTTCTTCAACTTTAGATGGAGACATAATAAATTTTAGAACAGGAAATTTGCAATCAATTATAGTCTAACTCGATAATAGGGACGCGATCACCTATTTCTACCCAACTCACCTTCAGACTTTTACCGCGATTATTTTGTTTGCAAGGATCTATTAGCGATCGCGCTTGATGATGACAAAAGGCGATCGTCAACTAAACTAACACATGAGATCAATCTGAGAGCATAGATTCAAAACTATGAATACAAAATTAGTAGAATCCTTAGCCCAAGTCATCGAATCCCTTGCACCAGATGAATATGCCCTATTGCAAGAAAAACTAAAATCTCGCGCAATCCAGAAAACCATTGGTGTATGTGGAGGTCATGCAAGAATCCGCAATACCCGCATCCCCGTTTGGACAATCGTCTCACTCCAGCAACAAGGAGCCGATACCCCAGAACTTTTACGCAACTTCCCCTCATTAACCACAGACGACTTGAGTAACTCCCGATTCTATTACACTACACATCAAGAAGAAATTGATCGCGCGATCGCCTCTCATCAATAAAAACAAGAGGAAGCGATCATTGGCTAGACTCTATTCCAACGAAAATTTTGCGATCGACATTGTGCAAATCCTGCGCGATTACGGTCATGATGTACACACCTCCTACGAAGCAGGACAAGCAAATCAATGAATTCCCGATCCTGAAGTTATAAGATTCGCCACAAATCAAAATCGAATTCTCATAACTTTTAATCGCGATGATTGTATCGATTTACATCGTAGCGGCACGAATCATAGTGGCATTATTATTTGTAAAGACGATCGCGACTATCAGGGACAAGCCAACTTTATTAATGACTTTTTGCAAGCTCAGACAACAAAACTTAGCGATCGCCTAATTCGTATCCAAAAGTAAAATCAGCCCAAGTCCAGTACACCAGTATTTATCATTCGTGAATACTAAGTCTGCCTTACCCAACTTTTGATGTTTGAGGCGATTGCTGTTTTATCTGCAAGGCTCTATTAGCGATCGCGCTTGATGATGACAAAAGGCGATCGCTTCCAAACTAGTAAAGTTTATAATTCGTCGTGAAATCTATCGAGATTTGTAGGATATTGTGCGATCGCCTTTTTGCCTTACTTAGCCTCATACCGATTAAATTAATTAGCTCTAAAAGATATCTAGAAATTGGGCTATACACCTTTGAAACCTGCCTCCATATCAATAGCGATCGCAGAATGAGTTTGTTTTCCCTGCGCTTTTTTATTCTGCATCCATGCACCTACATCCCCAAGCATGATTCCTAAAAGAATGAATCCACCACCAATATATTGAGCAATATTGGGAGCCTGACCAACAATAAAGTAGGAGCACAAGATCCCCGCAATTGTACTAAAAGCACTGGCTAACGTGACATCAATAGATTTTGATTTCTTTAAGCCAACGATCCAGCATAACTGCCCGCCCACAACAATCACAACACTATAAATCAGCATCCATTGCCATAAAAAAGGTGAGAAAATATCGATAAAATGCTCAAAACCAAATAGCACAATTACGATCGCACCAAAGATTAAAGTCCCGATCAATGTCCTAAAAACCCTAAAAAAACCTAAAGGAATATTGACCAGTTGAATATCACTAATCGTAGAAGCGATCGCTAACGCAATTGCGGCAATGATAGTGAGAATCTCTCCACTCGCAAACATGAAGCTGCCGCTTGACTGAAGTAGCATAATCAAAGCCACACCAATAAAAGTTGCGATCGCACCCGCTATATCCCAAGTATTTGCTTTGGCTTTGAGAATTAAAACTGATAAAGCTAAAATTAGAGCTGGCTCAATTCTGCCAACTAAAATCACATTGTTAATCGCGGTTTTATCTAGAGCCGTAAAGATCAACGCTGGAGCCAATGCACCGCTGAGGATCGTGACAACAGTTAAGAAAATCCAACTTTTTAATTTGATTTTCTTAATCTCTTTCATGTTCCATTCTCGATGGTATAAGAAGATTAAGATGCCCAATTCACAGATGTTCCCAACAAATAGACTATTGCAAAAGGAAATCGGATTCCTACCGTCAATCAGATGCGCATCACCAAGATCGTGCAACTTACTGGCAATCGCATTAGATGCGCCAAAGATAAGAGTAGCGATCGCAAGAAACCATCTACCAACTGCGCGATCTGGGGAATTAGGAATTTCAGGAAATTCTTGAGCCATTACATAATATTGATATTAGAGTGGAACAATGAAGAGTAATTTATTATATCTCTACTGATTATTTAAACCCATGTTTTAAGTAAATCTCAAAATAATTTTTTGCTGAGGATAAGCCCTATAGAAACACCCCGAAAGTTTAATTAATCTTTTATCGTAAGTACAGGTATCGCTCAACTAAATCTGTTAGGGTGAATTGAGATCCATACAGAATACATAAATGAGATGAGCATCAACTTTGGAAGAGAGATTTGTGGTGATCGCACTAAGTCAGAAGAATATGAATGGCTAGTGTCTAATGGTATTGGTGGCTATGGGTCTGGAACGTTCTCAGGGATGCTAACCCGTCGTTATCATGGCTTATTGGTAGGTGCACTCAAACCACCGATAGAGCGATCGCTCTTGCTCTCCAAATTAGATGAAACCGTAAAATATAGAGATCAGCATTATTCTCTTCATACTAATCGTTGGTCAGATGGATCTGTGGAACCAACTGGTTATCAAAATATTGAAAGTTTCGCACTAGAAGGAACTATACCAAAATGGAGCTTTGCCTGTGCTGATGCAATACTCCAAAAGCGGATATGGATGCAGCATGGACAAAATACTACCTATATTCAGTATGCTCTAGAGCGCGGTAGTTCTCCTATGATGCTCTCAATTAAAGCATTAGTTAACTATCGTGATTACCACGGTAATACTATTGGTGACAATTGGCAAATGCAAGTAGATCGTATTGAGAAAGGAGTTTGTATTAAAGCTTTTACGACCGCGACTCCATTCTATTTACTGAGCGATCGCGGTAATTTCATGCTTGCACATGATTGGTATAAAGGATTTGACCTCGCGATAGAACGAGAGCGTGGATTAAGCGATCGCGAAGATCATCTTCATGTTATTACTTTTGATGTAAAACTGGAAGTAGGTGAGGCTTTAACTATTATTGCGAGCATAGATGCGAGTGCTTCCTTAGATGGCAAATTTGCTTTACAACTAGAGCGCGATCGCGAGACGAAGCTTTTAGAGACTTGGCACTCTTTTTATTCCTTAAACTATCCCTCCAAAATCTCAACCCAGTCAGCGCCAGATTGGATTAAGCATTTAGTGCTAGCAGCCGACCAGTTTGTCGTGGATCGTCCAGAGCTAGATAATGGCAAAACGATTATCGCAGGATATCACTGGTTCTCTGACTGGGGAAGAGATACGATGATTAGTCTGGCAGGATTAACATTGGCAACGGGTCGCCCAGAAATAGCACGTTCTATTTTACTTACCTTTGCCCAATATCTCGATCGCGGAATGCTTCCTAATCGCTTTCCTGATGTCGGCGAGAAGCCAGAATACAATACAGTCGATGCCACACTTTGGTACTTTGAGGCAATCCGTGCCTACCATGAGGCAACTGGAGACGATCAATTATTGGATCAACTTTTTCCTGCTCTAGAAGAAGTTATCGATTGGCATTGCCAAGGTACTCGCTACAACATCCATCTCGATAGCGACGGCTTGCTCTATGCAGGTGAATCGGGAGTGCAGCTTACTTGGATGGATGCCAAGATTGGTGATTGGGTGGTCACACCTCGGATTGGCAAGCCCGTAGAAATTAATGCTCTTTGGTATTGTGCCCTTGAGACAATGTCCGCGATCGCTCAAAAAATTGGCAAACCCCATGATCGCTATGAGAAACTTGCAGATCAAGCCAGAATTGGATTTCAACAGTTTTGGAATCCATCAACTGGCTATTGCTATGATGTCCTAAATTCTGACGGCAAAGCTTGTCACGATGACACTCTGCGCCCCAATCAAATCTTTGCTGTATCTCTGCCTATTACTCCTCTATTAACCGAATCTCAACAAAAAAGTATTGTGGATGCATGTGGTCGATCGCTACTCACTTCCTACGGCTTGCGATCGCTATCCCCAGACCATCCTGACTATCGCGGACATTATGGCGGTGACTCATATCAGAGAGATAGTGTTTATCATCAAGGAACTGTCTGGGGATGGCTCATAGGCGCATTTGTGCGGAGTCATCTGCGCGTCTATCAAAATCCCGAACAGGCTCACTCTCTACTTCAGCCCATGTCCCATCATCTGCGAGCTGGTGGTCTAGGCAGTCTGAGTGAAATCTTTGAAGGCGATGCCCCCATGCGATCGCGTGGTTGTATTGCTCAAGCTTGGACTGTTGCCGAGGTTTTACAAACTTGGATATTCATTGAGCAGCATTCATAGCGAATTACAGCGCAAAGCGCTGTAAAGTTCAAAAGATGA
>JANNDZ010000378.1:0-5633 GCA_031378395.1 Pseudanabaena sp. OTE_75_metabat_487_sub | reverse complement strand
GTTGGTTAGTAGATCAAGTCCAGCAGCGCTCTTCACTCGACTCCCGTCAACAAAATGATCTCAGCAATTACATTAGTGATCGCCTACCTTTAATTCGAGAAATGGCATATGAGAACTAGGCTTCTCAAAGATTGAAAGCTTTAAATTCGATTTTAATTTTAATATTTTATTTAGACTTTGGCGATACTTTATCACTTTTCAGGTATTACGACTTGATCATTGAAGAAGTAAAACTATAAATACTTGGGGAATTTTTCTAGAGGGGAAATAAGGTTTCTGACGATCCTATGCTCCAAAATGTTAGGATACTTGCCTGAGCTATGTGATTGCTGATTTCATCGCTCTGCCAACTATTCATAGATATTTCTAGCGATTATTTCTAGCATATGGTATCTCCAAGAATTATTGACCTATTGCGAAGTGGTCAAACTAATGACTCATATATTGTTCGTGGTTGGGTACGAACAAAGCGCGAAGGTAAGGGGATATCCTTCTTAGAACTTAATGATGGATCGTCGCTACAGGGATTACAAATCGTTTTACCACAGACAATTGATGACTACGAAACTCTAGTTAAGCAGATAACTACAGGCACATCGATTGAGGTATCTGGCACTCTAGTCGAGTCTATGGGTAAAGGACAAAGGGTGGAAATGCAAGCGACCGCGATCGCAGTTTTTGGTACAGCAGATCCAGAGACTTATCCTTTACAAAAAAAACGTCATTCAATCGAATTTCTACGCACAATCGCCCATTTGCGTCCACGCACAAATATGTTTGGGGCTGTGTTTCGAGTGCGAAATGCCTGTGCATTTGCAATTCATAAGTTTTTTCAAGAACGTGGTTTTTTGTGGGTACATACGCCGATTGTCACCGCTAGTGATTGTGAAGGTGCGGGTGAAATGTTCGGGGTTACCACTTTTGACTTAAATAAAGTTGCCGCAGCAGGTAAACCAGTAGATTTTTCTCAAGACTTTTTTGGGAAGCCAGCTTTTCTGACTGTGAGTGGTCAGCTAGAAGCCGAAATTATGGCGAGTGCCTTTTCAAATGTCTATACTTTTGGCCCTACTTTTCGAGCGGAAAACTCGAATACTTCGCGTCACCTTGCTGAGTTTTGGATGATTGAGCCAGAAGTTGCCTTTTGTGATCTTGAAGGTGATGCTGATCTTGCCGAAGATTTCCTCAAATATATTTTTAATTATGTTTTGGAAACCTGTCCCGAAGATATGGAGTTTTTCCAAGAACGGGTCAATGATCAAGTCATGACCAATGCTCGTAAAATTGTCGATGAACAATTTGAGCGAGTTACCTATACAGAAGCGATCGCCATTCTCGAAAAGTGTAGCAAAACCTTCGAGTTTCCTGTGTCATGGGGATTAGATCTGCAATCGGAACATGAAAGATTTTTAGCCGAAGAGCATTTCCAAAAGCCAGTGATCGTGATGGATTATCCCCTTGGGATCAAAGCATTTTATATGCGCGTCAATGAAAACACTTCAAGCGATCGCCAAACAGTTCGAGCTATGGATATTCTTGCCCCAGGAGTGGGTGAAATTATTGGTGGTTCACAGAGAGAAGAGCGCCTTGATGTATTGGAAGCTAGAATTCGCAGTGTTGGTCTAAATCCTGAAGACTATTGGTGGTATCTGGACTTACGTCGTTATGGCACTGTCCCTCATGCTGGCTTTGGACTTGGTTTTGAGCGTTTAGTTCAATTCATTACAGGCATGGGAAATATTCGCGATGTGATTCCATTCCCTCGATTTCCTCAAAGCGCCGAGTTTTAGCGAATTGCGATGAAGCCAAACCCATATTTCGAGTAAAAGCCACGCTAAGCGTGGCTTTTACTCGAAATTTATGCTTCGTGAGCTAGTTCGCCCATGATATAAGTTGCAGCAATCGCACGATCATCACCCATGATGATTGTGGCAAATAGCTGATCGGAAATTTCGGCAAGTGTAGGTAGATTAGCTGAATCAAATGATTTATTTCTTAAAGCCATAATTGGCGTTGAGCGCAAATTTAGGACTACAAAATCAGCTTCTTTCCCAACTTCAAAATTGCCTAATTTATCCTCAAGACATAAAGCTCTTGCCCCGCCCAAAGTTGCTAGAAATAATGCTTGAAAGGCTGAAAGCTTTTGCGATCGCAACTGCGCGACTTGATAGGCAGCGCTAGCTGTGCGTAACATTGAGAAACTGGTTCCAGCCCCCACATCGGTTCCCAATCCCACTTTTACAGGGGTTTCTAAAGATTTAGCCTTTTCTATTTTAAAGAGTCCACTACCCAAAAATAGATTAGATGTTGGACAAAAAGCGATAGCAGATTTCGCTTCAGATAACCTCGCAAATTCTTGATCCGTAAGCTGAACTCCATGGGCAAAAACTGATCTCTCGCCAACTAACCCAGCTCGATCATAAGCATCTAGATATCCTCCAGACTCAGGAAAATCTGCTACAACTGCTTCTACTTCTTTAACATTTTCTGAAAGATGCGTATGTAAATAAACATCAGGAAATTCCACTAAAAGTTTACGGATATTAGTTAATTGTTCAGGTGTCGATGTCAGCGCAAATCTTGGTGTGACCGCGTAAAGTAGGCGATCGCATTTATGCCATTTCTCAATTAACTGCTTTGTTTCTATATAGGAAGATGTCGCTGTATCACGCAAAAATTCTGGGGCATTGCGATCCATCATCACCTTGCCAGCAATCATCCGCAAATTGCGCCGCTGGGCAACTTCAAAAAAAGCATCTGTCGATTGTGGAAATACTGTCGTAAAAACTAGAGCAGTCGTAGTTCCATTTCTCAATAATTCATCAAGAAAAATAGAGGCTATCTCTAAAGCATAATTGCGATTAGCAAACTTCCGTTCTGTCGGAAATGTGTAGGTACTCAGCCATTCTAATAATTGCTCGCCATAGGAAGCAATCATCTCCGTTTGCGGAAAGTGAATATGCGTATCGATAAATCCTGAGACAATCAAGTGCTCACGATAATCTGCGATCGGAATATCTGCATACTTAGTGTGTAAATCTTCGTAACTACCCAAGTCTTTAACTTTGCCATTTTCAACTATCAGCAAACCATCGGGGAAGTAGCGAATACAATCAGCTTCTGGAGCATAAAATGGATCGGTGATCGTATCTAGAAAACTGGCCCGAAACCCTTTTATCGTTTGATTTTGCATGGTTTAGAAAATTGGAACAAGTCAATGAATAATTAAAAAAGCTTTGTTTAACAAGACAAACCTATTTTTCGCTTTTTTTGACCTTTACCGTAGTCGCAAAAAGTACAATAAATATTCAAAATTAAGAGTCGAGGTAGAACTACTCCCTGATCACCCAATAAATAGACATTTCCGAGTCGAGAATTGGTGGTGCGGGGCTTTGTCCCGCACTACCAATTCTCGACTCGGAAGCGAGTAATATCAATCTAAATTTTTACTAATGGGCAAAAACATCCGCATATCCTAGTAAATCTAAATACACAAGTGTTGGAATATGTGCAAAACACGCCTTTGCCAAGTCGTAGCGATTCTCTCGAATCAGCATATCAATCAACTTGCGATAAACTGCTAATAGATAGCGCACATCATTAGCTGCGTAGTGTAGCTGAGCTTCTGAGAGAACTTTGACATTCCCCCAGTCTGAAGACTGTGAAGTTTTGTCTAATTCAATTTTTTCAAGTTCACGTACCAGTTCCTTTAAGCCATGCTTATCTGTGTATGTTCTCGCAAGCTTGCTGGCGATTTTAGTACAAAAAATTGGATGAGTGGCAATGCTGAGATGTGCTTCCAGCATTGCTACATCAAACCTCGCAAAGTGAAAGACTTTAGTAACGTTTGGCGATTCAAACAAATATTTGAGATTGGGGGCTTCTTTAATTCCCTGCGCAATTCGGACTAAACTTACGGTTTCATCATCATTGCAAATTTGGATTAAGCAAAGGCGATCGCGTCTGGGTATCAGCCCCATAGTTTCAGTATCAACAGCGATCGCTTCACAGCCAAGATATTCTTGAAGAGTCTCAAAATCGATATCGTTATCAAAGATTTTAAAAGCTGGCATCTTAGTTTTTGGGTTGGATTCTTAAATTGTCTCTAGCATTTATACAGCTTTTGCAAAACAAAATTCAGTAATTCTCATTATAAAAGTTGTTTTTGACATAGCAATTCTAAATGGTTCATGAGATTGCGCCCTCTTGGGGCACAATCTCATGAACCATTTAATCTCACAGATGAATTAGGATTACTATATTTAAAGTCAGCGGACTATAAAATTTAATCAAGATGATGAGACTTGTTGCCGAGAATCATTTCAGTAGGTAATACCGACCAAATCAGTGATTTTTTTTAGGAATGGCATAAATCTAAAGATGCTAATCCTGCAAAGCTAGATTTAGCAAGATACAGAACTTTTCAAATAAGCTAATTGTAGAATTGACAAATTATGCTTTTAAAGCAAGAATAAGCAGTCTTCATGCACATTTTGATTTTTAGATTATTTCTATAAATGAATTTAGTGAGCAATTCTTAAAATAAGCGTTTAGTATCATGACTCTATTTTACAAAGCTTATATAATAAATTTATATCAGACTAATAATATTGAGTAAAAACTCTTATTGTTTAAAATAGTGCTAACCAGAATCTAATACAAACAACACTAAAGCAATAAGGTTTTTTAGGCAGCTCAGTATCTGAGAAATAAACATCTCATACCCACAATGAGATTCGTTAAATATTTATGTAGATCTCGCTAAAAATCTTACATATAGTCGTTAGGCTAACTCATACCAAAATAAAGGTAACTGTCAAAAGCCCTGCAAAGGGTCTTATGTTCTTGTATCTGGTATGTCTGGCTGTAGACTTCTGTAACTATTTGGACAGTTGACCTTTTTAACTAAATTAACACCCTACTTGGTTATAAAAACTTCTCAGCAACCATAAGTTGTTTACAGAAGTCATACTTAGAATAATTTTCTTTCTTAAGTAGTAAGTAAGTAGGCGCAATTAAATATAGAAACACTAAACCTTTGCCACCTGCGTAGCAGGCAGCAAAGGTTTTGGATCTGGATTTTAATTATGGATACCTATTATTTAGTCGATTTTGAAATTTAAGATTTTTTGCTATTGTTCAAGAAAATATTGATATGGCACAGTTTTACAATCAACATCAATCAAACCGATTTTCTGAACAAGTTACCGATATAACTGCGGGTAGCATTGAGAAAGCTCAGCAACATATCTATAATTTCTTTTTGGAAATCATCAAGCGTTATGAATCTGAAGTAATCTTAAATCAATTTGAAAAACTATTTATTAAGTATGAAGAAATTCACAATGTTAGTGCTTATTATGCTCTAGGCGAAATCATATTTCACAATAAAGAAAGTGAGTTTAAGTATACTCTTTTACGCTGTTGCTATATTCTCAATAACAACTGGGCAATCAATGGAAATATTAGTGCTTGCCAAAAGTTAGTTGACCTTTTTTTAGCAGATTCTATTGGCATTCCTACAAGGATTTACAAGTTAAAAAAGCTAAGGCAGTGGTTGCAAAGCTTTGCTCAATCTGAAGAATATAGTACCCTGCGATCGCTGTCAGGTAGACCTGGAGTTCGCAAAATCTATC
>JANNDZ010000895.1:0-11715 GCA_031378395.1 Pseudanabaena sp. OTE_75_metabat_487_sub | reverse complement strand
CCAAAATCGGTTTTTTGAAAGCTTGCCTACGGCAAGCTTTCAAAAAACCGATTTTTATAATGAGAATTACTGGATTTTTGTAAAGATTCAGGTAAGAAATTGACAAAATAGGCAAAATAGACAAAAAATGAATGAGCCGATCTGATACGAACAAAAAACGCTCAAAAATTGGTTGATTCTACAGAATTAATCTCGCATTCACACTCTCAGCCAAATCTTTACCCATATCATAGCTATGAAGATTGATCTAGTCTTTTCCGTAAATGCAGGATATTTACCTGGCCTATTGGCGACCATAAATTCGATCATTCAAAATACTGCACAGCCAGAAAGACTAAGATTCAACATAGTTATCCCAAAAAATGAGCTCCAAATTTTTGAGAATGAATTACCAAAATATTTTCACAATCCTGAGGCTGAATTCAGATTTAAAGAATATATTCCTACGCCAGAAGTTCAAGACTATATCTCTCAAAAATATAAACCGTCAAATACTGATAGAACAAATGCATTGTATATGCTGTTTGCGCGGTTGTTTTTAGGAAGTATTTTTCCACAGATGAAGAAGATTATCTATCTTGATACTGATATTGTGGTAATCGATGACATAGCTCTACTCTACGATTCAATAAATTTTTCTGAAAATCAATACTTTGCGGCAGTTCCGCATTTCTTTCCTGCTATTTTTCATTTTTCTAATCCTTTTAAAGCTCTGCATGAGCTTCGTACAATCAAGAAAACTTTTAATGGAGGAGTTCTATTTACTGATTTGTCCTTTTGGAAAAAGGAAGACTACCAGAAATTAGATTCTTGTCTAGAATGGGATCGGCAATGCGGTTACAATCTATTACAGTTAAACGATGAGACATTGCTTAACTTGATGTTTAAAGATTATGTGCAGTTAGACCGTCGATGGAATTGCTGTGGTTTTGGCAATACAAGGTTAATTAGTTGGTTGCTTAAAAAAGACTTATCTAAAATTTCAATTATCCATTGGAGTGGTGGTCATCACAAGCCATGGAAGTCCAAGAATATTCCCTACGCGGATATTTGGTCAAAATATGCAATTTAGTTTGTCTCACCGAGTTAGCGCGATAAACTAAATTGCTTATGTCGCCAGACCCAAAAGAGATGTGTCGTGCTTCGCGCGGCACATCTCTTTTGGGCTTTAGGGAATGAGGGCGAAGCTATTAGCAAATTGATCGAATGCTGATGAATTTGGGCTATTGGCAGCATTCTGAGAATCAGGCTGGTAATACCGAACTGTATAGATAAATTTATCGGCTTCTAAGGTTAATACTTTGACCTTCCAGCTTGTAGATTTATTAGAAGCATCGCCAGCAGCGATCGCAGTTGTAAATTCCTCTTTAGATCCAGACTTTGCGCCTTTAACTTTGGGATCAAAAGGAATTTTCACGAGATCTTTTGCCTTGTCAGAGCCATCAGATGCGATCGCCTTGCCATCTATCGGCTGTCGCGACACCACCGTATAAACTTGTTGACTTTGTTGCAGCTTTTTAACTAAATCATTTTTATCCCTGTCTATAGTAATTTCACGACTAGGTGTAAAAATTACCGTACTTGCGCCCGAAGGCTCTAAACCGAGATCGATCGCTTTCCAGTCCGCAGGATAGCGCAGTGTATAGCCCGCACCCGTATATTTGCCAGTTGTTTCAGGCTTGGCATCCTCAGATCGACAAATCTCGATTTTGCTAGCGTCTTGATTGGTTTGCAAGGTGTAGCGCATATCTTCGGCAACCAGCGCGATCTCAAACCCTGCTTGAGTCGGAGCCGCCGTTTGACATAAATCATTAGTATTAGCTGACTGTGGCTTTTGCGACTCCGCCACGATCGCCACAGTTGGCGGTAGCTTGAGCTGCGATCGCAAATAACTAATTGCTTTTTCGGTAGCAAGGTTATTAGCTGGTGCTGTGGCGTTATTTGATGGAGTCTGCTGACAGCTAACTAATGCGATCGCAGCAATTCCGATATAGGCGTGAAACTTTGGCATAACATAAAACGAGATATAGCAATCATCATAATGCTTAGTAACAAGGGAGACGAAAAGTGACCCTTCTGCTTATGCATTACGAATTATCAATTACGAATTATCAATTACCAATCAATTATTAAATGGACATCAAAACTCTCGTATTTCCTGCGATCGTCACTATCTGCGCATTGCTCGTTTACTTTGGCTTAGGTATCGGTGTGGCTGTAGCTCGTGTTAAGTATAAGGTCATGCCTCCGCAAATTACTGGCAACGAAAATTTTGAGCGGGTCTTTCGTGCTCATCAAAACACCCTTGAACAAATTGTGATCTTCTTGCCTTGCTTATGGTTGTTCAGTATTTTTGTTAACCCAAACATGGGCGCAATTTTAGGCTCAGTCTGGATTGTGGGGCGCATTGCCTATGCTTGGGGATATTATGTCGAGGCGGGTAAACGTGCCGCAGGAAATGCGATGGCTACTTTAGCAACTTTTGCTCTGATGTTTGGCACACTTTTTAACCTAGTCCGTGGATTATTTTTTGCTGGTTAAACTTGCGAGCGCAAAAGTGTTATCAGACAAGGGGCTTTAACCCCTTGTTCCCATTGATGGATAGATGGGAAGAGAAGGTAATGCCATAATTGATTGCGTATAAATACTCATCAGAAAAAACTAGCTATATCAATATGTCTAAAATTGTCGCGATCGCTGCGAGCTTATATTTTGTTATGCTTGCTTATTTCGGATTTGTTCCTGCCGCTTCTGCTCATTCCCTCAACTATTCACTAACTTCTGCGATCGCAACACCTATGGCACTTTTTTCTTTTTCTGGCACACGCCCCTCCAATATCGGTGTAACCAATGGCAAGCTGCTCGATTGCCCCAATTCCCCTAACTGCGTCTCTAGCCAAAGCACCGACGCTGAGCACAAAATCGCACCTTTGACCTATACAGGCGATCCTGCTAAAGCTTTAGAAGATCTTAAATCAGTAATTTCGAGTATGCCTCGCACCAAAATTATTACCGCTGAAGGTAACTATCTCTACGCCGAGTTTACTAGCTCACTAATGGGCTACGTCGATGACGTTGAGTTTTATCTCAATGCGGACAATAGCCTCATTGAGGTGCGTTCAGCTTCTCGTTTAGGTCAGTCTGACCTTGGCGTTAATCGCGATCGCGTTGAAGCCATCCGCGCTCAACTTGCTTAAATCAATTATGGCGGCGCGAAGCGCCGCCATAATTAAAATACTTTGTGCGCTCTTTATATTTGGTTATGACACAAATAAACGATGCGTATCAATCAATCGATACCATTGAGATTTATGATTGAGTTTGATAAAAAACCGTTATTTGATTAATTAGCTTTTTTGCAAGCTCAAGGAAATTTTATGGGAATCGCAGTTGGTTTGGTTGAGGTACTGGGGCATCCTCCTGCACTGTCCGTCGCTGACACAATGGTCAAAGCTGCAAATGTAACTTTTGTGGGCTACGAGAAAGTAAGCGGCGCACGCCTAACCATTATCATCCGTGGGCCAGTTGGTGATGTCCAAAAAGCTGTCGCTGCTGGTGTCGAAGCTGCTAAACAAATTGAAGTCTTGAGTTCTAAGGACAAGGCTCTTTTTCTCTCGGCAACTGTGATTCCTCGTCCTCATGCCAATGTCGAGGTGATTACTAAGACCATGCAATTTAGTGAAGCCATTGGGCAATTCCGTTAACAAGGAAAAGGGAAAAAGGAAAAATATAATTTAAAGAATGAAAATTCTGGTTTTGCATGGGCCAAACCTCAATATGCTGGGCTTGCGAGAGCCAGAGGTATATGGCTCCACTACACTGGCGCAAATTAACGATCGCCTAGCTCAAGATGCAATGGAGTTGGGCGCAGAATTAAGCTTTTTACAATCAAATCATGAGGGTGTATTGATTGATGCGATTCATGCTGCTTTTCAGGTACAGCAAGGAATTTTAATCAATCCCGCCGCTTTTACGCATACCAGTGTGGCGCTGAGAGATGCGATCGCTTCTGTAAATATACCTACTGTGGAAGTACATCTCAGTAATGTGTATAAACGCGAAGAATTTCGCCATCATTCGTTTATTGCACCAATTGCGATCGGGCAAATTAGCGGTTTTGGCGCTGAGAGCTATCGTTTAGGATTACGAGCGCTAGTTGCTCATTTAACTGCTTCAAGATAATCAGAATTCTTGTCAATATATAAATTTGAAGGCTCTTTGGATATTGCTCTCATGAACGTGATAACGCCTAACTATTCCCGATCGCGGATCTTTAACAAGGCTATTGCTTGGAAATACATATTGCCAAATCCATTCTTTGGGTGCGTTGGGATATTTTCTCTCTAATGCAAATGGAAGATGAACTTCGCCATGTCCACGTTCTAAGTCCTGTAAATGCAATACCACCCATTTCACTTGGATGTCGTTATATTGTGAAATAAGATAAATCGCCGAACCCATTGCGCATAAGACTTTTCAGTTTGATAGGAGTAATGCTTAACCCGAATTGCGTCACTAACGCGATCGAGTAGCTTTCTAGGCGGTGGCTCAACTTACTCGTTTGTGGAGGCGGTAGGCGCATTATTTTTCAGTACAGGTTTAGGAATGTTATGCTGCATTTTGATCGATAAATCTCTATTCAGGTATATTACCCTGTAAAAATCTTGTTATTACACTTATTGGTTGCTTTATCTGACAAGTTATGTGATATCTATCTGGTATAGATATTTATCCTGTAATCTGCAAGACAATATATAGTTAGCAATCCACAACGTTGCCGCAGAATCAGGGTGAAAATAACTGGCTCTGATTTGTTAGTATATGTGCTTACTACAAATCTAGTTACTTAAGAAGGCGTTATTGGAGAGTCTATGGAGCTGCTAGGCTTACTTTTGGGAATTCTCGGACTTGTCTTCGCGTTCCAGCCCCCTCGCACTTGGCTTATCTCCCTCTTTCATAAAAGTGTTACGGTTGAGCACACGCTTGGGGTTCGTCTTCACTCTGAAACGCATAATGACGGGAAGCCACTGGATTCTTCCGGTCGCAACATATCCCATAGATTCCGAGTCTTCTACTGGAACATCCGTAATCTAAGCGACTTCGCGATTCAAATTGAGAGAGGTGTGATTCTTAGGCAAAGGAACAAAGCTATACCTATTATCACACTTCAGCTTCCTCAGTGTACCAATCAACTCTCCTTGATGCCCAAGCATCGCCTTGAACTACTGGAGGTTATCCTAACAAATAGCGAGATTGAGCATTTGAGACACTGGATCAGAGAGGGTGAGGCAATTGGTGTCCGCTCTACAGACGGCATCGAACACTGGGTTCCAGATAGTCAGTATGTCCAGTTGCGGGAAGCATTACAGCAAGCTGCCGCTGAAGCTGGACTTTCATCAGAGATCCAGCCAGGTCAACCCGTGACGCTAAGATTTGGGCCTGAAGAGACTTTTAATAAAGATGGTTCCAGCAATTCGGCAAATAACGTCTAACAATTCATTCAAGCTGAAGCCCTTCGTGGCTCGACTTAATTCAGGCATTATACCAAAACGAAAAGCTCGACAAAGTTATCGGTTTTCAGTCACAACTAAGCACTCAAAAATGGTTTGCTTTATTGTTGAGTTCCGAGCAGTTATTGGTGATCGCAAAAAATAAATAACTGTTAAGCGATCGGGGTATAACACATCATTGGAGCGGACAAAAGCGTAGTATTCTATTTGAGAATGAAAGCTATTTTGCCGCTCAATTAAGCCGTTAGAGACTTACTTTTTCTATACTAAACTTCCTAGGCATCTCCTTAACTATTTGACTACATATAGTGTACATCGCCCAAATAGTTTGGTAATATATGCTATATAAGCTGCTCATTAGTCTTGGTAGATCCGTTATACTAGTACTATAATGAGTTAAAGCTACATAGTTTAGGAGGTTTATATGTCAAAGTCTCGAAAGATTGATGGTGCTCGTTCAGACGAAAAAGGACGTACAACCCATGTTCGCTTTGAGGGTAACGAAAGATATACTTCAGTAGATAAAGCTATACCAATCGTAGATCGAGGGGAAGTCTCGAACGCCCATGTTGTTAAACAAAAGGGGCAAAAACCTTACATTAGGACTAATCCTAATCAAAATCAGTCAGACAACATAGACTCAATGAGTGGAGATAAATGATCTTTAGTCTGGAACAAATCTAGAAATGATTTGTAGCATTTAAGAATATCTAAGTGCGATCGCTGATCTTGTAGGGTGCGTTAATGAAATGTAACGCACCTTGTTTTTATTTTAACAACGAGGGTAAATACCCCGCCGCTCTGCGGCGTAAGATAAAAGAATGAGTGAGTACATACACAAAAGTCATAACGTAAGGATATTGCTATACCACTAAGTATTTCCAGCAAAGTATAGAAAAGCTGTATTCGATGAGCAAGTCGATGAAGTTTTGCGGGAAGTGTGTTTAGACATAGAGAAACGATATGAGGTTAAATTTGTGGAAATAGGAGTGGATAAAGATCATGTACATTTTTTAGTGCAGTCAGTACCAACGTATAGTGTGACTAAACTAGTAACGATGATAAAGAGTCTGACAGCAAGGGAAGTTTTTAAGAGAGGCCCTCAAGTAAAACAAAAGTTATGGGGAGGAGAGTTTTGGAGTGATGGATATTTCGCAAGTACGGTAGGAAGACAGGGAGAAGAGGAGATGATAGGTAGTTACGTAAAGAACCAAGGAAAGGAATATCTCAAGTTGCACAGGGATGAATAACTGAGTCTTTTTTGAGTCTGATACCCCGTCCGCTCGCGGCGGGGTAGTTCATTTTGATATTAGTAATCTATTCACAGCTACTTCTGGTCAGCTATAATGCTAGACAAGGCAATGATCGAGGGAAATTCGCAATCATGGCAGTCCGACAACCCCGCTATAGCAAAGAAGACTTTGCCCAACGAGGCGATCTAATTTATCAGACGCAAATACGCCCACAGGTCGAAGCAGGTAATCATGGCAAAATAGTTGCTATTGATATAGAGACAGGAGCGTTTGAAATTGCTACTGATACGATGACCGCTACTCGTCGGCTTCGAGAAAGGTTTCCCGATTCCCAAACTTGGGTTGTCCGAATCGGTTATCGCGCAGTCCATCGTTTTGGTGCGCGGAGCTTGAAAGAAAAGCCATGATGCAGGGATACGTCAATAAGAATTGTGAAGCCACGATTCTTGTGGTCGTTCGTAACGATGCCAAACTAAAATCCATTAATGCTGTCATCGACACAGGATTTACTGGCTTCTTGAGTCTTCCCAACGACATTATTACTGAACTGGATCTGCTGTGGAGTTATCGCGATCGCGGAACTTTAGGAGACGGTAGTGAGGTTCTATTTGATATTTATGATGCAGTAGTTATTTGGGATGGCAAATCCCAAGAGATTGAAGTAAATTCAGCAGAAACAGATCCACTGATTGGCATGAGTATGCTTCGCGGGTATCGACTGCAAGTAGATACAATTGAGGGTGGTTTAGTAATAATCACAGACTTGTCAGACTTTGTTAGTACCCAATCAAAAGCCGTCTAACACTGCGTTGGAGCCGACTTTTCAAGTGTGATAAAGTTTATCTGCTGCGGCTCAACTAGACCGTTATACCAAACCTAAATGCCCGCCAAAATTGTCTGTTTCTCGCCAAAATTAAGCGCTCGAAAATGATTTGCCTCGTTGATGAGTTCCGAGAAGTTATTGGCGATTCCTTTCAGGATGCTTCCCGCAGCAAAGGCAAATAATTGTTTAGTGATCGGTGCGATCGCAGTTTGGTTTGGATGTGCGAGAGGCGATCGCCATGTTAACGATAATATAATCGTCTTATCAAAATCTAACGCAGAGACTGGACACATTCCTCATTCTCTTTAGCTTGACGGAGAATCTCATTAATTAAATGCTGGTAGCCACTTTCTCCAGCTTTAGATTTGAAATACTCAATTAAACTTACATCTAAAGAGATAGTAACAGTCTGCTTTCTAGGCATTGTCTTTAGACCGATCCGAAACTTAGAGCGATCTAAATCCGATTGAGTTACTTTAGGGTAGTCATCGCTATCGTTATAAGTTTCTGAAGAAGAGAAGTTGCTCATTTTTAGTTGCCTCACGCATAGAAATAATACGGATTTCATCTTCGGTTTCAGTATGAACAATTACAATTACTTTCATACCTAACATTCCCAGCGTCACCCAGCGTTGCTCTCCATAATTTTCCCGATTGTCCTCAAATGTAAAGGTTGACCCAGCAAAGATTGCTTTCGCTTCAGCAAAATCAAGATTGTGTTTTCTTATGTTTGCTTCACGTTTTGGCTCATGCCAAGTAAATCGCATATAACAGCCTTATTATACATCCTCTAATTTTATCTCCTTCAAAGACAATCACTTGATTTTTGAAATTAGGCGATCGCAAAGACAAATAATTATTATGCGATCTGTACTGCGATCGAGTTTTAGTGAGGAATTACTTACAGCTAGAAATAGTTGCACATCGCGGTATATTAAGCTAAATATACGTTATTCCTATGCTAGAACCTTCCCATTATTGGATTGTCAATGTTCGGATACCTAATTGTTTTATCGACAGTGAAATTATTGGGGAAAATCTAGAAGCTCACCTCACGCCAACATTGCAGCGCGATCGCCTATTTCCTTGTCATCTCGAAATCCGTGATGGTCAAATAACTGAAATTTTGCCTAGTTCTCAGATTTCAGAAATTCCTACAGAAAGTTTACCAATCATCGATGGCAAACAGGGGATCATGATTCCTTGCTTTGCTGACTTACATACTCATCTTGACAAAGGACATATTTGGGAACGCAATCCGAATTTAGATGGCACATTTCAAGGTGCACTCACAGGCATTTATCGCGATTGCACAGAGCAAGGCAATTGGAACTATGACGACCTCTATCGCCGCATGGAATTTGGACTGAAGTGCAGTTATGCCCACGGCACAAAAGCAATAAGGACTCATTTAGATTGCCCACCGCATCAAGTGGAGACTACATTTAAAGTATTTAAAGAACTGCGGGAAAAATGGAAGGAGAAAATCACCCTTCAAGCTGTGTCACTAGTGCAGCTACCTTATTTCTCAACTCACGAAGGAGAACTATTTGCTGATGCGATCGCTGATTTAGGTTGCCTCATTGGCGGCATTGCCCATATGGTCACAGGACTAGATCAATACTTAGATCGGATTTTTATCTTAGCTGCCGAACGCAATCTCAGTGCTGATTTCCATGCAGATGAGAATAATGATCCGCAATCGCGCACATTACATCATATTGCCGAAGCTAGTTTACGCAATAATTTTAGTTCGCAAGTAGTCTGCGGTCATTGCTGTAGTTTGGCAGTACAAGATGAAGATATCGCCAATGAGACGATCGCCCTTGTCAAAGAAGCAAATATTGGCATCGTTAGTTTACCCATGTGCAATTTGTATTTACAAGATCGGGTTGCGGAGCGAACTCCTCGCTGGCGTGGGGTTACCTTAGTGCGTGAGCTGGATGCGGCGGGTGTAAGCGTGGCGCTATCTAGTGACAATTGCCGCGATCCTTTCTATGGATTTGGCGATCATGATTTATTAGAAGTTTTCAGCATGGGGACAAAGATTTCGCATTTAGATACTCCCTATGACAACTGGATCGAGGCAGTGACCTCGCGCCCTGCGAAACTGATGGGCTTACCCAATGTTGGTAAAATTGGGATTGGACAGGCTGCCGACTTAGTTCTATTTAAGGCGCGTAGCTATAATGAGTTGTTATCAAGACCTCAAAGCGATCGCACTGTGTTTAGAAATGGTATGGCGATCGATACGACTTTGCCCGATTATGCAGAGCTTGATGATTTGATATAGTCGGTGCTTCGCGCCGACTATGCTAACGATAAATTAAAAAACATGAAAGATCTCACTAGTAGCCAATTTAACTACCGTCTATCGATCCCAGAGCCAGAAAGTCATCTATTAGAGGTCGAACTAGCGATCGCTAATTGGCAAGATGAATTTATCGATCTGAAGATGCCAGTCTGGACACCTGGTTCCTATTTGGTGCGTGAATATGCCAAACATCTGCAAGACTTTGAGGCAGAAAATGAAACGGGTCAACCTCTGTCATGGCAAAAAATCAGTAAAAATCATTGGCAGATAAAATGTGGAAATGATAATTGCGATCGCCTAAATAATTCGAGCAATAATTCGATCATTAAAATTCGTTATCGCATTTTTTGTAATGAACTGACCGTGCGTACCAATCATATCGATCGCACCCACGCCTTTTTGACGGGTGCGGCAGTATTTATGTGTGTTCCTGAATATCAGCAGCAGCCCTATACTGTCGAGATTGGCGAAATCAAAGAGAATTGGCAAATTGCAACGCCTTTACCCAAAGTTGAAAATGCAGAGAGTAATCTTTTCTATGCCAAGGATTTTGACACTTTAGTTGATAGTCCCTTCGAGATTGGAATTCATAATCGCTATGAATTTACCGTTCAGGACAAACCCCATAGCTTTGTGGTGTGGGGCGAGCATAATGCGGATATGCAGCGCATTGTCAAAGATACGGCGGAGATCGTCGCCGTGGAAGCGGAAATGTTTGGCGGGCTACCTTACGATCGCTATGACTTTATTCTCCATGCTAGTAACGGATTTGGCGGATTAGAGCATAAAAATAGTACAGTCCTTCTCTACAACCGTTTAGGGTTTCGCAAAGAAGAGAGCTATCTCCAATTTATGAATCTGGTTGCCCATGAATTTTTCCATACTTGGAATGTAAAACGGATTCGACCCAAAGCGCTAGAAAAATTTGATTATGACCAAGAAAATTACACTAGTTCTCTTTGGTTTAGTGAAGGAACTACTAGTTACTATGACCAAATCTTTCCACTTCGGGCTGGACTCTATGATGCAAAGCACTATCTCAAACTAGTAAGTAAAGCGATCACCCGCCTACAAACTACCTTTGGGCGTAATGTCCAATCTCTCTATGAGTCTAGTTTTGATACATGGATTAAGCTCTATCGCCCCGATCCCAATACCCATAACAACCAGATTTCCTACTACCTCAAAGGAGAAATGGTATCGATGCTGCTGGATTTACTAATTCGTGTTAAAACTAATAACCTGCGATCGCTTGATCGGGTCATGCAGATTATGTGGGAACGTTTTGGTAAAGATGAGATAGGCTTTAGCGAAGCTGAACTGCATGAAATAATCGAGACTGTGGCAGGTATTGACCTATCAACATTTTGGAATGATTATCTCTATGGTAATAAAGAACTAGATTATAATTACTATCTCGAACCCTTTGGAATCGAATTAAGAACTTCGCGTCAAGATATCCCATTTATCGGGATGACACTCAAATCTAAAAATGGCATTCCTGAAGTTGAGAAAGTTGAGTTTGGCTCACCTGCTCAGAAAGCTGGTATTAGTACAGGTGACATGGTAATTGCGATCGCAGGAATTCGCGTCACCGCCGAAAATCTTAATGAACGCCTGCGAGATTTTGCGGCTGGCGATGCGATCGCGGTGACCATCTTCCATCAGGACTTATTACATACTGTAGAAGTGACTTTACAAGATCCTATCTGTAATCAATTTGAACTAGTCCAAATTGATAATGCTTCCCCAAACCAAGAGCTAAACCTAAGATTGTGGCTTAGCATCTAGCTGAAAGCCTCTAGAACCAGTTTT
>JANNDZ010000892.1:0-2426 GCA_031378395.1 Pseudanabaena sp. OTE_75_metabat_487_sub | reverse complement strand
TTGCGGCGGGCTACGCCCGCCGCAACATTTTTGGGATCAATTATTTCGTGTAAGTCCCTTAGTATTACAGCGCTTTACGCTGAGATAAATGCCAAAAAGTGTTGCGCCCTCATAGCAAGCGTAATAATTTTTGAGATACTGATTAAATTTTATTCAAAAGAATAATTTGTTGTTTCTGAAGCGATCGCACATCTTCTAAACTTGCCTCAACGGACTCTAAAATCTGCGCGACAGTTTGCTGTTTAGTTTGGTTCTCGTCACAAGCTTTCAAAAACTTCCAAGCTGCATCACCAATTTTCGCAAGTTGATAATTATAGTCAAAGAAGTTAGGACTATCTTTCCAGCCATAGATACAGGGACTCGGCTCAGGAACTGCCGCTAATAAATCTGCATCAACTTGCCAAGTTTGCTTAGGAATTGGCGGACGTGCCAAAAAGAACTCATAATGAGAAACTGTCTGGGGATCGAGAACTTCAATGAGTCGGTAGCGCTGACGTTCGGTGAGATGTTGCGATCGCTCTATTAAATTGGGAACTTTCCCAATTAAGCGATCTAAATCCCACACATGAGGATTAGAAAAACCAAGAAACTCCAAGCCCGATGCATCAATTAATTCAAACAGCGTATTAACGTTGTAATCAATTTCTTGTGGATGCACATACATATCTGCAAAACAGGCATCCTGAGTATTTTCCATCGCCCACCGTTCTTTCTCACGACGACTTAGAGCATTAGTTTCAGGAAGGGTTGCAAATATCTCTCGACCAATTTTTACACCATCGACATAATCTCCACGCTTGTCACCTTGTAATAAGGCGATCGCCTCTTGCATCAGTCTGACTTCCCACCGACCTAATTCACCATAGACAAATATATGCAACAATCCCCCAGGAGACAGCTTATTTGCCAGAGCCTGAATTCCTCGAATGGGATCGGATGTATGGTGCAATACTCCTACGGAGTTGATTAAGTCGAATTCTCCTTCCAGTTGATCCGCGTCAAACAGGCTGAGATGATGGAACTCGACTCTGGTTGCTCCCGATCTTTGGCAACGTTCCTTGGCAACTGCAAGAGTTCCTTCACTTAGATCAATTCCCACTACGGTGGCTTCAGGATTAAGATGCACTAGATATTCTGTACTGACTCCCGATCCACAACCAGCATCAAGAATCCGAATATTGTCTGTTGCTGGCTTTTGCCCAGTACAAAAACTATAAGCTGCTTGCCAATTCCAGCGCCAGTTGTACCCTGGTGGTGGTTCATCCAAGATTGGTTCTGGTGGAAAAGGGTAAGTATTATAGAGACTGGCTACGGCGGCGCTAACTTTGGGATCTGACATGGTATTCGGGAGTTTTTCCTTCAAAAAAGACTGCTAGCATATTAACCTAAGCTTGTCCTCTCTTAAAACCTGCGATCATCTCTAAACGAGATATAGCACTAATTGCCGTCTCTCGTACATAGGAATCCGCCGACTCGTCATTAATGATTGCTTGCAACACGTCAAAGCCACGACTGTCACCAATTGATGCGATCGCATTGACTAGAGAAACCGCCAAAGCAGGATTATCAGTCTCCGCCAGAGCCTCGATCAAAATATCTACAACTGGCTCACCGATCTCGCCCATCGCCATGACTGCCGCAATATTAACGACAGGATTAGGATCTTGCAACGCTGTTTTTAAACCTTGAACTCCTTCGGGTGACAATGGCTGCTCAGGATGACAAATCACCACTTGTGCGATCGCCTTCGCAGCGCTGCCTCTGACGGTGACATTGTCACTATGCAGCATAGCTTGCACCAATTGACTCACAGTAGCATGACCGATTTCGCCTAGAGTTTTGACTGCTGCGCGTCGATAATTTGTATCCTGCTCATCGAGAACGCTCATTAACTTAGCGATGATTTCTTCATCATAGTTCTCGGCAAGTTCCCACATCGCTTGATTGCGAAGATTAGGATTAGGATGTTTGAGTTGTTGAAATAGAGTTTCGGTAGACATTGTTAATCAAGGAAAAAGGAAAAAGGAAAAAGGGTAATTCAAAAACTTTGATAATGGAGCAAAGCTCTATTATCAAAGTTTTTTGGTTTTGGCTTTTTCGCGAATTAATAGGTCGCTGTCATTGGCTAGTATCTCGTAGGCGCTGCGATCGCCGAATTTTTCTAAAGCCATCAGGGATGCATATTTGAGATCCCAAATGGGCGTATCTAGACATGCCTTGATTTCGGGGATGGCTCGTTCATCACCGATTTCGGCAAGGGCGATCGCAGCGGCGGCGCGTGATTTTTGGAACTGGGGTTGCTTATTGTGTAGAGCAATCAGTAATAGATCGTATGCGGGAGCATATTTCAGCCAGCCGAAAAGTTTCATCACATGGAAGTGAGCGCCATAGTCATTGTGAGCTTCTTCTGCATATGTTCCAAAAAG
>JANNDZ010000311.1:0-16121 GCA_031378395.1 Pseudanabaena sp. OTE_75_metabat_487_sub | reverse complement strand
TCGCTTGGGAAGAACTCAAAATTCGCATACCTGTAACTAAAGAACTTACTTCCACTGAAGCTTCATTGAGACTAGATGCGATCGCCTCTTTTGGTTTCGGCATGTCGCGCAGCAAAATGGTGGACTTGATCAATGGTGAAGATGTGCGTGTCAATTGGAAGACTATATCTTCGCCCAACTTCCAACTCAAAGCAGGCGACCTCATCGCGATTCGCGGCAAAGGACGAGTCACGATTGGCGAAATTATGATTACTAAGAAAGAACGTTATCGGATACAAATGACGCGATCGGTTTAATGCAAATCAATTCCAGCAAAAAGTAGAGGCAATTCATGAATTGCCTCTACTTTTTTGCGATCGCTATTACTTTTTCGGCTTCTGAGGCTTTTTAGCAGAAAGCTTTTGTACCTGCTTAACTGTTAGTCCAGTCACTTGAGCAACCACATCTACGGCAATGTTAGAGCGCAGCATATTCAGGGCAATTTGATTTCTTTCTTCAGCCTTACCTTTAGTTAAACCCCTAGCTAAGCCTTTCGCCTCGCCTTCAGCTAAACCTTTAGCCTTACCTTCAGCTAAACCTTTAGCCTTACCTTCAGCTAAACCTTTAGCCTTACCTTCAGCTAAACCTTTAGCCTTACCTTCAGCTAAACCTTCGTGTAATATCTCTTGATAAATTACTGATTCTTTCATGATGTCGCTCCTGAGTAATCTTTTGATGATTTCTTTGCTTAGGGCTATACCAGATATTATAGCGGTCGAGGCGGCTACGTTACTTTGGAGTTGCTTATCGGCAATATTTTCGATTTGTCTCGCCACTTGTCTTAGGGTTTCTTCTGGGGTGTTGGTCTGCGATAGCGCGGCAAAGGGTAACAGTCCTTGATATTGCTGAAATATTGCTGTTGGTTGTTCCCATAGTCTGATGACGTTGAAGTTATGGATTAATTCTCCAAGGTTGAATGTGGTTTCATTGACTAAGTGCGATCGCGAGGGGCTGAGATAGATGACGACTTGATGGACTTTTCTTTCGGGATATTTACGATACAGCCGCAGTCGGTAGTCGGTCATGCGGAAAGGGATATTTTGATTGGGTTCGGTTTGAAATTCGATATGCAGGATGATTTCGGCTGATTCGAGAAATATTACGGAGTCGGCGCGAATTGGTTCGACTGCGAGTTCGGATTGTTCGATTTTGGTCAGGGTGATGGGTTTGCCTAGTAGCCAACTGGCAAAGTCGGTGGAGTAGCTTTCTGCAAGGAATTTACAAACGTTATCAATCATTTGAGCTGATCGGTTTAATGCTAAAAAAGTAGAGGCAATTCATCAATTGTAGAGGCTCTTTTGCGATCGCTTACAAGCCATACAATTCCTTAAACCAAGTCACAAATTTCTGAGCGCGTGGATGCTTTGGATCAAGAATTTTCTCCATTACGGCTTGGTGTAACTGTCTTCCTGGTGGATTTTGCCAAGCTAGCCAAGTGTAAATGTTAGCTTTGTCAATCTGGAATTCTGTAAATTTTGCTCCTTGAGTTTTGGCTACTTCAACTGATGATTGAGCAAACTGCCATAACATCTCGGTTTCATCGGGAATCATAAAGGCTAAAAATGTTTCGAGCATACCACTCTGTTTATTGTCTGGCATCATCCAAATACCAAACTTAATTCCATTAGGAGCATCACAAATCAAACCGTTTTCTGGTAAATCTGCTGGTAAATCAGGAACACTTTTAAGACAGGCATTTCTGATACTTTGCCAACGATCGGCTGGTTTCTCATCTGCATCAAGCACAATTCCAAGAGCGGAACGTCCCGACTCTTGTAGCTCCGTAGCAATCAGATCGGGATCGCTTAAATTTGAGTAACCAACATTATCGCGAATGTAGACAATAGGATTCTTCTTTGTTCCCCAATCTATGCCATTTGCCTCGATTAGCTCTGGAATTACTCGAACTTCTTGTACGCCTTCCACCAGTAGAACATTCTTATGAATTAAAGCCATTTCTACCGCACCTCAATATTGCGTTCGGCGGCGATCGCAATTTGTCGCTCTGTGAAAACGATACTGTTTTGCTTACCTTTCTCGATTCTATGAATAGCAATTCCTTCTTCGCTGGGATTTTCAGCATTGGCAATATCCGCTAAACTCGTCCAGCAATCATTGCTATGGGTAGTCGCAAAAACTTGTACATTGAGACGCTTTGCAGTTTCCCAAATCATTTTCCACATATCAGACATCACCGTAAAATGCAGTCCAGTATCAATTTCATCAATAAGCAAAACTCCATTTTTTGTATTAACAATTGCTAATGCAATTGCTAGCATTCGCCATATTCCATCTCCCATACTACCAATTGGTATGGGCTTATCATTATCGGATAAACGCACTCGAAAGCCTATACGCGAACTAGGTTCTCTGTACTTAATATCCCCTGGAGCAATTCTTTCTATTTTAGGCTCAATTGTTCGGAGTGCTTCGACAACAAAATCTTCTTCAGCGGTAAGGACTAACCTATTGAACAAATTAATCATATCTTCTGGTTTCATAGAAGAAGATGTTATGAATTGGGTCTTTAGTCCCAGATTGTTGTCTCTACGAATACGTCTAACATAATCTAGCGAAAGACTTTCTTCAGGAGATAATGGTAACTTGATGTCTTCATATTCTTTCCCGGAATATTGAATAGACAAAACAAACTCTCTTATATCTTCAAACAAATCGAGCTGACCTGAATTTTCTATAGATACAAATATCGCCTCTTTCCTATCTAAATTATCTCCTGAAATCGAAAATCCACTGCCTACATCAATTTCGTGTCCATAAAACAGATGGCAAATGTCTAGTTCACGAACATTTCGACGAACAGCAATTTCAGGATTACGTTCATCGTTTAAAATATATTCACCTCGACCAATCATTTCGTCTCGCAATAATTCAAGATTAAATTGAGAGGTTAGTAATTGAATCGCTTCTAGAATAGAAGTCTTGCCACTGTTATTAGTGCCAACGATGAGATTTAACCTGCCGAGTTGTTTCATCTCAAAGGATGGGAAGCAACGGAAGTTTTCGATTTTGAGGGATTTCAACATAATTGAGTACTTGGCATATAAGTAATTGCATGTATGATGGGTTAGCGATCGCGTAACCCATCATCGTTTAACTGTATAGATGCGTTACGTTACACTAACGCATCCTACAAATAATTAAGCCTTCATACTTATAACTTTTAATGTATTTAAGCACTGAAATACTTGGCAGTAGGATGATGCACAATTAACGCCGTGGTTGACTGTTCGGGATAGAGTTGTTCGCTCTCATCCATGACTAGATCAACGCGCTTCGCATCGAGCAAATCCAAGAGCTTGAACTGATCCTGCATATTTGGACAAGCGGGATAGCCGAAGCTATAGCGAGAGCCGTGATAGCGCTGCGCGAGAATATCGCGAATATTATCAGGATCTTCTGCGCCAAAACCTAACTCGCTGCGAATGCGGGTATGCGTCCATTCCGCAACTGCTTCCGCCATCTGCACGGCTAGACCGTGGAAATAGAGATAATCGGTGTATTGATTCGCTTTGAATAGTCCCTGTGCAAACTCTGTCGCAATATGCCCGACCGTGACCGCTTGTAATGGCATCACATCAATAATGCCTGACTCCTTGGGTGAGAAGAAATCGGCGATACAAAGACGACGGAGCGACTTTTGGCGGGGTAATACAAACGAGTTTATTGGCTGGGCTGCGTGAATATTATCAATATCTTTTGGGTCGTAAAAATAGACTGTATTACCTTCGGCTAGCACAGGGAAATAGCCATACACAGAAGTCGGAGCTAGTAACTTCTCATTGATGATGCGTTGTTTCCATGTTTCTAAGATGGGATAAACTGTCTCTTGCAAAAATGCATCATATTCTTCGCGAGATTGATCTTGGGGTTTGCGGAATTGCCATTGACCTGCAATTAAAGCTTGCATATCCAAGTTCCAGAATAGCTCCTCAAAGGGAATATCATCACCTTGGAAAATTTTGGTTCCCCAGAAAGGAGGCGTGGGGCGTGGGATATTAGTGTCCACGGCTTCAGAACGCACGATGTCCAGATAGCGTTCAGCAAGTAGAGCCTCTTTCTTCGCTTTTTCCTCTTCACTGGAAATGCCATCAATAGCATCTGCTGATAAATCTCCAACGGCTAAATCTTCATCCAAGAATCCTTTGGCATCTTCCCATTTACCGTCCAACTTCGCAGGCATATACTTGTCCATAAAGTTGAGGTCAGAGAAGGCATCTTTGCCGTATACGACGCGCCCGTTATAGTTGTTCTGACAGTCCTGATAAACGAACTTTGGAGTCAGCGCCGCGCCACCGAGAATCACAGGCACAGTAATACCTCGGCGGTTAAATTCTTGGAGATTATCTTTCATGAAAGCGGTGGACTTGACCAGCAATCCACTCATGGCAATGCAGTCAGCTTGATGTTCCTCATAGGCTTTGATGATATTGTCAACGGGTTGTTTGATGCCAATATTTACGACCTTGTAGCCATTGTTCGAGAGAATGATATCAACTAGATTTTTGCCGATATCATGGACATCGCCTTTGACTGTGGCAATCAAGAACACGCCTTTATTCGAGCCTTCTACTTTCTCCATGAACTGCTCTAAGAAGGCAACCGCCGACTTCATCGTTTCCGCAGATTGCAATACAAAGGGAAGTTGCATTTGACCAGAGCCAAATAATTCGCCAACGACTTTCATCCCATCAAGTAAGAACTGATTAATGATCACAAGCGGTTCATATTTTTGCATGGCCTCGGTGAGTGCATCATCTAAACCAATGCGATCGCCATCAATAATATGATTTTTGAGTTGCTCTTCGATAGGCGTGTCAGCCTTATCAACTTTTACGCGCTTGTTTGACACGCCTTCAAATAATGTCGTGAACTCACCAAGTGGATCGTAAGTGCAGATATCACCATCAAACTCGCGTTCATCATAGATCAGTTGCGTCGCCACTTCTTTTTCGCGATCGCCAATTCGATTAAGCGGTACGATTTTACTGGCATTGACGATGGAAGAATCCATACCCACTTTCATTGCTTCATGCAAAAACACCGAGTTGAGAACCACTCGCGAAGCAGGATTTAAACCAAAAGAAACATTAGAAACACCAAGCAATACATGGGTTTCTGGCATTGCTTCCTTAATGCGGCGAACTGACTCTATAGTCTCGGCAGCATTTTTGCGATCTTCAGCAATACCTGTGGAAATTGGCAGAGCAAGTGTATCAAAGAAGATCTCACTGGCTGGCATACCGAGTTCTTCGGTCGCCTGTTTGTAAGCACGGGAGGCAATCTCAAACTTCTTGTCGGCGGTTCTTGCCATGCCATCTTCATCAATTGTGCCGATGACGATACCAGCGCCATATTGCTTGGCGAGACTAACGACTTTGCAGAAACGCTCTTCACCATCTTCATAGTTAGTGGAGTTGAGAATGCATTTCCCACCCGCGACTTTTAGCCCCGCTTCCATCTTCTCCCATTCAGTGGAATCCAACATTAGGGGTAAAGTCACGTTAGTTACTAGGCGCGAAACCAGTTCATGCATATCACGCACGCCATCGCGTCCCACATAGTCCACATTCACATCGAGAATATGTGCACCTTCCTTGACCTGCGATCGCGCGATCGCTACCAGTCCATCCCAATCCTCGGCATTTAATAAATCGCGAGTTTTTTTAGAACCGCTAGCATTTAATCTCTCACCAACAATCAAGAAGGAATTATCTTGAATATAAGGCTGAGAGCTATAAATGGAAGCTGCCGAAGGTACGACTAGAGGCTCACGGTGTTTAGTTTTGAGGGTCTTTGCTGCATCCGCTAATGCTTTAATGTGCGCAGGTGTCGTTCCACAACAACCGCCAATGATTTGAACACCTAAGTCTTCAACAAAATGTTTGAGATGATCGCGTAGATCATCTGGAGTGAGACGATAAAATGCTTGACCACCAACGTTTTCAGGTAGCCCAGCATTGGGAACACAAGACACGACAAAGGGAGAATGGGCGCTCAAATATCGCATATGCTCGGTCATCTGATCTGGCCCCGTGGCACAGTTCAGCCCCAACACATCTATGTTGTAAGGTTCTAGAATGGTCACTACTGCCGAGATGTCAGAGCCAACTAGCATTGTGCCAGTAGTTTCCATTGTCACGGAAACCATGACAGGCAGACGGACTCCGCGCTTTGCAAAAAATTCTTCGATCGCACTTAATGTAACTTTGATTTGCAAGATATCTTGACAGGTCTCAACCAGCAATAAATCTGCACCACCATCGTACAGCCCCTCGATCTGCTCGATAAATGACTGCTTCATCGTGTCGAAATCAATATGCAGCAGCGTCGGTAACTTAGTAGTTGGCCCAATCGAACCCGCCACAAAACGCGGCTTTTCTGGTGTCGAAAATTCGGCAGCTACGGATTTGGCTAGCTCAGTCGCCTTTTTGCTGAGTTCATAAGCCATATGCCCAAGATCGTATTCATTCAGCACGATCGATGTCCCGCCAAACGTGTCAGTCTCGATCACGTCGGCTCCCGCCGCCAAAAAATCACGATGGACTGTGGCAACTGCTTCAGGTTTCGTCATCACCAGATACTCGTTGCAGCCCTCATACTCCGCGCCACCAAAGTCCTCGGCGGTGAGGTTTTGTACCTGCAAGTTTGTACCCATCGCACCATCAAATACAATGACGGGGCGATCGCTGCTGTGAAGACGTTCCAGAAACAGACTGGTCATTTGATCTATACCTAAGCTAACAAAGTGACTCTAGCTGCTCATTATATCAAACTATATCAAGCAGAATATTCCCATATTGAGAGCAGAATGTGGGATCTCGCAAGGCGATCGCGAATAGAGTCTTGCGAGATAAAAGAAGATTGGACAAGCTAGGCAATCACCACTCATCTCTTGGCATAAGTCTAGAGCATTCACACAGATGGGACGATGTAATACAAATTCATGACTAATAAAGACTTGCTGCTAGTGGACAAGGAGAGTAGTATGATGCGTCGTGAGAATTTGTTAAGCAATCGGCTTCGTTGATGTGAGGAGAATTTATGAAAACTTTTTTATATTTGTTTTTGTTAGGTTTACCAGTGAGTTATGGTGGCGCTAGCCTAGCTGAGCCGATCGCTTCACCCTCGGCTACTTCCAAACCCACGCTACCAATCGAAACACGTCAACTACTGAATAAGATTGATCAACAAAAACTCAGTTATCCTCGCGATATTCAAACAACAATCAATCCAACACCGAGTAAAACTCAAACTACAGCGCAGAATGTCACTGCAATATCACAACTATCTGACGTGCGCCCCAGTGACTGGGCTTTTACAGCTTTGCAATCTCTAGTTGAGCGGTATGGTTGCATTGCAGGCTATCCCGATCGCTCGTTTCGTGGACAGCGCTCTATATCGAGGTATGAGTTTGCCGCAGGTGTCAATGCTTGCCTCGATAAAATCAATGAAATAATTTCCTCTGGGCTTGCCGATAAAGTCAGCCAAGAAGATCTGTCTGCTCTCAAAAAACTGCAAGAAGAATTTGCTGCCGAGCTAGCCACCCTCAGAGGTCGCGTAGATTCCTTAGATGCAAAGACCGCAAAACTAGAATCACAGCAGTTTTCGACGACGACCAAGCTCTATGGACAGGCTATCTTTGGTTTACAGGGACGCTTTGGTAACACCGCAGATTTAAATCCTCGTGATGGCGTTAAAGATACTCGCGATCCTGCCGCAGCGCTTACCTATGGATACAGTTTACAGCTCACTCTGCTGACCCAGCTGAGCGATCGCGGCTACTTAATCACAGGTTTACAGTCTGGAAATCTGAACACAGGCGCAGGATTTAGCAATGCTCCATATTTTCTCAACGATACATTTACCCGCTTAGGATACGAGTCGGATACTGGTAATCGACTTTCATTGAGTGATTTATCCTATCGATATCGGGTTAGCGACAATCTCGCCTTGATTGTGGGCGCACAGGGTGTGAATCCAATCACAGTATTTCGTGGACCAAACCGTTATGAGAGTGCTGGACAGGGAGCGATTTCGGCTTTTGCTCAACGCAATCCCATCCTTGGTTTAGGAAATACGCAAGCGGGGCTTGGTATTGACTGGCAAATTAGCGATCGCGCTAGCTTACAAGCAGTTTATTCAGCAGGCAACGGCTTTGATAGCGCCGCCAACCCCACAGGTAGCGGTGGCTTGTTTAATGGACCTTCGACAATTGGCATACAGCTAGCGATGATTCCTGTCGATCGCCTTGATGCCACACTGTATTACCTCAATTCCTACTCGACCAATGCTCTTTTGGGGACTGGCGTGGGCGACAACATTATTGGTTCCCTTGGTTCCCGTCTATCAACCAATGCTTTTGGCGCGAACCTTTCGTGGCGTGCTAGTCGAAATTTGATCTTAGGAACTTGGGGTGGATACACTACGACAAATGTACTAGGTGCAGGCTTGTCTGGGACGGTTGAAACCACAAATTGGATGGTATATTTAAATATGCCCGATCTGTTTTCTCAGGGTGATTTAGCGGGAATTTATGTAGGTCAACCGCCCAAAATTACTGGTAGCACTATCAGCTTAAATGGTGTCCCTGCTTTAAATTTGCCTAGCGCGATTTCAGGTACAGGCGGCATATTTGGAGCACAACCCGCTAGTACAACTCACGTCGAGCTTTTTTATCGTTTCCGTGTCTCTAATAATATCAGTGTCACCCCTGGGGTTTTGTTTCTGTTTAACCCTGTCAATACCAGTAGCAGTGACATGATCACGGTTGGTACTTTGCGTACTACATTCTCGTTCTAATACCAATATCCAAAAGTGTGACGACACTTTTGGATATTAAAGATCAAACCCAGTAAGGATTCTTAAAGACAAAAATGGCTACACCATTTTTAGCTTCGGTATAACTTTATTTTAATTAATGGAGAAAACATGTCTAACTCATTAATGTTGAAAATCTCAGCTGTTGCAGTGGCGACAGGTGCAGCGGTGATGCAAATGCCATCCGCCGAAGCGCAGACCGTGGCAGTACCCGTATCTGGTGGTGGCTTTGTGGTTCGGTACGACACCACCGAAGGCTTCAATGAATCGTATGTTACTACTCCAACCTTTGTTACTCCAGTTGGCACAATTGCGGTCACTGGCACGCCTAATTTTCCTGTTTGGCAAAGTGGAATTTCGATCAACTTAACCGATACTCCTATCGGGGTCAATATCGATAACATCAATGGCAGTGTTTCGCTCAATGATGGCAGAAATGCCGCACTTGTAGATAGCCAAGCTCGTTTGCAAGCGATCGCTAAAGTGACTGTGGGGAAAACATCCTTTTTCCCTGACGAGCCGTTTTTTGGCGCAATCACAGAGATTACAGCAAACTTCCGCAGTGGTTCAGTCAATGTGCCGCAGTCTGCATTTAGTCCATTGCCCTCACCCCAATTTGTGATCCCGATTACAAATGGAACGTTTACACTCAATATTCCTGAGAACCAAGCCGCATTTCCTGTGATTACCTTCAATAGTGTAATCACACCACTAGGAACTGCCAACCTCACCTTTACATTTCCTGCATCCGTTCCATGCGAGTGCGGATCTTTCATTCCTATTGCTAGCCCAGCAGATATTAGCGTTGTCGTAAATGGCACGATTGCGCTAAGTGATGGGCGCACTGCCAATATCAATAATCGCCTTGTCACATTTCAAGCCAATGCCAAAGTCACAAGTCCAGATTTCAGCGTCTATACTGTTGCGGATGTTCCTGAAGTTCCATTTACGGTTTTAGGTGACTTTAGCAACTTTAATATCAGTATCCCAGCCTCAGATATTACATCTCCAGTTGCTGTAACTCCAACCTTCCAGCTTACGCAGTCTTCAAATCCGAATCTAGTTCCTCTGGTCATTCCCGATCTCGATGATTCGCCTCTTTCTAAGAGACGTTTTTAGAAGATTGAGAACTAGCTTATAAAGGTCGAAGAAAGACGTAGTTAAAGCTGAGACTGACGCGATCGCGATCGCTGAGGTTTGGGCTGACCCCATGCTTGAGCCAACTAGGGAAAATCACGATTACGCCCTCTTGAACCTCGATATCGATCGCATCAGCAATGTAAGGAGTAAAGCTAGTTACTCTTGGCTGCATAAACACTCTGGCTTGGCGTGGGTCATGAAATGTGAGACTACCTGAGTTGGGTGGTGTTTGTACATAGTAAACACCACTAAATAGGCAGTTGGAATGATCGTGAACTGAATTCCCTGCATACTTAGGATTGACATTCGCCCAGCATCGATCCGACTGCATTTTTACCTCGCCATAGCCGATCGCTTTAGCTGTTTCTAGAACTGCGGCATCAATTAGCTGTTTAAAGCCCTGAAATTGAGGTAGATCAAATAAACTCGTCTCGCTTTGCCAACCCAAAGGAGACGAAGTTCGCATTCTGCCTTTTTCTATCTCTTTGAGTTGATAGATAGTCTCTAAAAGTTGTTGATTTAGTACTTGATAGTCTTGTAACTTAAAGCTAAAAACTGGTGTGGGAAATAAAATATTCCCTTCCATTGTCCAAACTGGATTAGATGTCATAAAAATTATTCGTGCGATAAAGGAGATGGCGGCGCAAAGCGCCGCCATCTCCTTTTTGGTTATAGCATAGCGATAGCTACTCAAGTTGCGATCGCGTAACAGAGAATACTGAAAAAATTAATATTTAGTAACACAATTGTTAAATAAATCCAAGATTTTGAATTCAAATGCCATCAGTCTTCACTAAATTGGACAGCAGATAGAATATAAGAACTAGGATCGTAGGAAATGAAATTTGAGACACCCATCCAACAAGCTTGCTACGAAAAGATTCAGCCTTGGTTAAATGACTTATACGAAAATGTCTATTCGCCACCCCATGATACGCCTGTATTTGTCTTACCACTGGGATCAGCAACAGCAAATGTTGAAGTTTTACCTTGGGGAAACACAGAAGCAATCATTTCTACTTGGTCTTATGTGGTCACAGGAGCAGAAATCACACAAGATCTGATGAAGTTCTTACTCAAAAAAAATTCTGAGCTGCAATTTGGTGTTTTCAGCATTGATGATGATGGTGATATTCGTTTTCATACAACCTTAGTTGGATCCACCTGCGATCGCGACGAATTGCAGACCTCAGTATCTTCAGTCCTCCAGACAGCCGATAAATACGACGATGCGATCGTTTCGTCATGGGGTGGAGAAAGAGCTTTAGAGCGAAGTCTGTAAATTATGCGGTAAACATTATGCGGTAAACTCTAATGAGGTTTTAAGTAAATGGGACTTTTCAGTCGTGAATTTTCAATCAGAAGCACAACAAAACTGTTATCAAAAAGTAGCTGATTGGCTGCCCGAAATCTGCGATCGCATTTCCAATCCAGTTACTGATAGCCCCATCTTCAGTTTGCAATTTGGCTCTGCAACCGTACTTGTGGAGATCAGACCCTTTCGGGAATTAGAATCCGTTATTTATATTTGGGCATATGTGGCGACTGATGTAGAAGTGAGTGACGACCTAATGTTCTACTTACTCAAACAAAATGATGTTTTTCGTTTTGGTGGCTTTAGTATGGCGGATGACGGAGATGTGAGGTTTCATGTCACTTTGCTGGGTACTTCTTGCCAACAAAATGAATTTAAACTTGCCCTGACTGAGGTGCTAGAAAGTGCTGATCATTATGACGATTTGATCGTGCAGCGTTGGGGTGGACGCAGAGCCGCAGACGGTTTGTTTGATATTTAAGAGACCACCAGTTCAATGTTTTTACCTTTAGCTCAATCTAGCCGCGATCGCCATCCCAAACATCTTGCTGAAGTTGTGGCAACTTCCACGACTGAGTTTCTTGCTCAGTGTCTTGAACCTGACAACTTAGATTTTCCATTGATGCCTGCCTTTGGCAGTTGGGTCAAGTCTCAACAGGATGAAAACAGCGAGATGATTGCCTATGGCGTGGTCTATCATGCGACAACCGCCCCGATTGATTCTGTTCATCGAGCAGTGGCTCTAGGGCTTAGCCTTCAGGAACTGCGCGAACAACAACCACAGATTTTTGCAATGCTCCGTTCTGAAATTAAAGTTGTGCTCCTAGGCTTTAGTTCTGTTGGCAATATCTATCAACATCTACCTTCGCAACCTCCTCAAATCCATCAAGCCGTATATGGCTGTGAAGACTCAGAAATCGAGAACTTTACTGAGGAGTTAAATTTTATCAGAACTTTAGTCCAGATGACCAATGCACCTGTGGATGAACTAATTGCAGCCGTGTTACGCAATGTCTATCAAGTGAGAAAATGCGATCGCAATTGGCTAGTCCAAGCTGGACGTAAGCTCAGCATTCTATTAAAAGATGACTACGATCGCCTCGGCGCAATCTTAGGGCAAGTTCATCCTTGATAAGGAAAATTGTGGCTGTGTTGTGAGGTTGGGGCGCAGCATTACCGTTTTGCGATCGCGGTGATATGCGTGGATGGTGGCGGTAATGCTAAGCCACTAAGAGATTTTGTGGTTTCTTGCAGAGAGATATCGACTGTAAAAGAAATGATATAATGATGGCATAGAATCAGCCATGTTAAATCCTCAGAACAAATGGTTGTTTTACAGCTTGATGATGAGCAAGTAATAGAACTCGTAAATCAGCTTTCTAATGAGAAGCAATTGAGGATCAAAAAGAAAAATTTTGCAATTTGCTGGATAGAGAGGTAAGTACTAAATGTCTGTAAAAGAACTACTGATTAATAAACTTGATTTGATGTCTGAGAATGAATTGGAAAAGGTACTCAAGCTATTACAGGTTTTTGGCTTAGCTGATCGTACATCTTCTCAAAGTAAAAATTATCCATTGCGGGGTTTACCATTTGAATATATCGATCCTACCGAGCCTGTGGCAGTTTCTGATTGGGATGTGCTGGGATGATTGTGTTGGATACGCATATTTGGATCTGGTGGGTACATGGAGACTCAAAGCTTAGTCAAACTGCGGCTGCGGCTATTCAGAGTCAAGAATCTTCAGCGATCGGGGTTAGTGTTATATCTTGTTGGGAAATGGCGAAGTTAGTTGAGTATAATCGCTTGACTCTTCCCTGCGAACTTGCGGAATGGTTTGAAAAAGCTCTGTCTTATCCATCCGTCCAATTATTAGATCTCTCGCCGCAGATTGCTATTACTTCAACTCAGTTAGTTGGGTTTCATCGAGATCCTGCGGATCAGATTATCACTGCAACGGCTAAGGTCTTAGGATGTCCATTGGTTACTGCTGATAACAAAATCTTGAATTATTCAGGAGTCATAACAATTGCTTGAGGTTGCCAACAAAATCAACAAATTGTAGGGGTAAAGCATCTGCGTGACTATCTCTAAACTCGTCTCAGAAAATCTCTTTATGCAAATGCTTTACCCTCTTTGCTCTCGCCGATAAATTCTGGCTGCGCTGTGAGGTTTGGGCGATCGCATTACCATTTGATAATCGCGGTGATATGCGTAAATGGTGGCGGTAATGCTGCGCCCCTACAGGAAATTGGTGAATATTTGGTTATGTTTTTTGTAACGATCGCCTGTTTTGGGGAATATCGCTTTATGCTGGCTGGTATGCAATTGCGGGTTTTGATGTAAAGGTGAGGATGTGGGCGATGAATAATGCGATCGGTATTGCGCTGTTGACTTTTTTGGCTTGTGGGCAGGTGCAGATAGTGATGAGTGAAAGAGTCCAAGCACAGACAGCAGATGAGCGCAAGGCAGAAGAAGATCGAATCTTAAAGTCATGTCGAGATAACTTGAATGCTCAAAAGTTTCAAGAGGGATTATTGGCTTGTCAGACGGCGTTAGAGGATTTTAAGAAAACTGATAACTTGAGGGGACAGGGACTTGCGCTTAATAACATTGGTGCTAACTATAATGGTCTCGATCAATATCAAGAAGCGATTGATAATTTTCAACAATCTTTAAAGATCGTAAGGGAAATCAAAGATCAGCGAATTGAGGGAATTGCGCTGAGAAATCTGGGAATCGCTTACTCTTCCCTCGGCAAATATGACAAAGCGATCGAGTTCCAACTGCAAAGCTTAGTGATCGCGCGGGAAATCAAAGACCGTCTCGGCGAGGGGCAGTCGCTGGGAAATCTGGGAATCGCTTACCAATTCCTCGGCAAATATGATAAGTCGATCGAGTTCCAACTGCAAAGCTTAGCGATCGCGCAGGAAATCAAAGACCGTCTCGGTGAGGGAAATTCGCTGGGAAATCTGGGTGTCGCTTACTCTTCCCTCGGCAAATATGACAAAGCGATCGAATTCCAACTGCAAAGCTTAGCGATCGCGCAGGAAATCAAAGACCGTCTCGGTGAGGGACAGTCGGTGGGAAATCTGGGAATCGCTTACTACTCCCTCGGCAAATATGAAAAAGCGATCGAGTTCCATCTGCAAAGCTTAGCGATCAAACGGGAAATTAAAGACCGTCTCGGTGAGGGGAATTCGCTAGGAAATCTGGGTGTCGCTTACTACTCCCTCGGCAAGGAAGACAAAGCGATTGATTTCCAATTACAATACTTAGCGATCGCGCGGGAAATCAAAGACCGTCTCGGTGAGGGAGCAGCGCTGGGAAATCTGGGAAACGCTTACGATTCCTTCGGTAAATATGACAAAGCGATCGAGTTCCATCTGCAAAGATTAGCGATCACGCGGGAAATCAAAGACCGTCTCGGTGAGGGAAATTCGCTCAACAATCTGGGAGGCGCTTACTCTTCCCTCGGCAAATATGACAAAGCGATCAAGTTCCATCTGCAAAGCTTAGCGATCGCACGGGAAATCAAAGACCGTCTCGGTGAGGGAAATTCGCTCAATAATCTGGGGGTTGCTTTTAACAACCTTAAGAGACCCGAACTGGCGATTCTCTCGTACAAACAATCGATCAACGTCCGCGAAGCGATCCGCAGAGACATTCGCAAACTTGATAAAGATATCCAAAAATCCTATTTAGAAACTGTCTCTAGCAGTTATAAACGCTTTGTTGACCTCCTGATTCAGCAAGGACGCATCATGGAAGCGCTGCAAGTTCTCGATCTCCTCAAAGTCCAAGAACTCGAAGACTATTTCAAAAATATCAAAGGTAGTGACAGATCCGCACAGGGCGTGAGGCTCTTAGAACCAGAAAAAGCGATTAGTTCTCAGCTACTAAAGATTAGTAACGAAAAAGCGCCCGAACTTAATCAGAATCTTGCCAATCAAATCCAGCAACTTCCCAAGTCAGAAATCAATAAAGTTCCTGACTACCTCAAGCAAATCCCTAAAGGAACCGTATTACTTTATCCATTGATTTTAGGCGATCGCCTAGAAATAATTTTCTTCTCACCCAACAGCCTCCCCATCAGTCGCACCGTCAAAATCTCCAAAGCCAAGCTCGAATCATTGATCACTGAGTATAGAGCAGGACTTCTTGATGCTAGTTCTGAAGATGTCAAAGATGCTTCTAAAACCCTTTATGATGTGTTGATTAAACCTATCGAAAATGAACTTATTACTGCCAAAGCTGAAACTATTCTGTACGCTCCAGATGGAATATTACGTTATGTGCCACTAGCGGCGCTCTATGATGGCAGACAGTGGTTGGTCGAGAAATATCGGATTAGCAATCTAATCGCCTATACTCTCTCTGACTTTTCGGCAAAACCAAAATCACCGCCAAATATCCTCGCAGGAGCATTTGGCGGTAAAGCAGGCGAGCAAAAGTATGGACAAAGTGCATTACCTGCAACACTTACTGAAGTACAAGCGATCGCAAGTTCATTCCCAAATTCAGTCACTTTAACTGAGCAAGCTTTCAGTCGCCAAGCGCTCGAATCTCAATTCAAAAACTACAACATTCTTCACCTCGCCACCCATGCTTCTTTTAATACAGGTACGCCCGACAATTCATTCATCATTTTTGGCAATGGTGACAAAATCAAGCTCAATGAGATCACCGATTGGCAAATTCCGAATATAGACTTGATCGTGCTGAGTGCTTGTCAGACTGGAGTTGGCAAGCTTGGCGATGGAGTAGAAATATTGGGGTTTGGCTATC
>JANNDZ010000285.1:0-13250 GCA_031378395.1 Pseudanabaena sp. OTE_75_metabat_487_sub | reverse complement strand
TTGATTCTGTATTAATTTTGTGACAGAAATTTCTGATTGGAGCGATATAGAAGCTCAACTTCAAGAAACTAAAGGACTATTAGAAGAAATCGAACAGCGTTTCTTGCAAGTTCGGCGTGATTCGCTTAAGCAAAATGAATTGCAAACACAAAAGGAACAAATTAGAGAGCAAATTCAAGATCTTTCTAGCGATCGCTCAACCAGTAATAAAAATCAAAAAATTCGCCGTAAGCCTAATTCTCGCAATGAGCGATCTAGCCCCCATAAAGAAGAATTACTCAAACAATTAGAAGCAGTAGGCGAGCAACTCGAACAAATCGAAGCCGATCTTGAAAGTCGGCTGCTGTCATGGAGTAGTTTTCGTGAGCCTTTCTGGCAAATCGTCCGTTTTGTCGGACTCGGCATCATTATCGGTGTGATTTTGAGAGGCTGTGCCAGCTAAAAGATTAGATTTGGGCACAGTCCAAATCTAATCTTTTAATTTTGAACCTTTTGATCGTGGCGTTTGTCAAAACCCTTGTACAGATAATTAAGCCTTCTCACAAAGGGGAAAATCAAATGTTTCGTAATATCAAAAAATTGTTGGCGATCGCTTGTGTAACCGTAGCTGTTGGAGCTGTTGCGATTCCAAATCTTGTCTCTGCACAGAATAACAATCCAAATCGCGCAGAAAATATGCAGAAGCGTCAGGATGCATTAAAACAGTTGAACTTGACTGAAGCCCAAAAGACACAAATGAAGGCTATTCACGAAAGTGCAAAAGCGCGTCGCCAAAGTGTTTTGACTCCTGAACAACGCACACTCATTGAACAAGCAAAGCAGTCTGGCGATCGCAAGGGGGTACGCAAGTCTCTGAATCTGACTGATGCTCAGAAGCAACAGATGAAGGCGATCGCAGAAGACACCAAAGCACAAATGAAGAATGTCTTGACTCCTGCTCAGCAACAACAACTTGAGCAAATGAAGCAACAACGCCAATCCAATCGCGGCACAATGCGTCAAGGAAATCCTCGCTAGTCTTTCTCTTAGGACTTACCGAAAATAACGCATCAGGTAGGGGCAATTCATGAATTGCCCCTACCTTTTTTATTCTGCTTGGGGGACTTCTTTCCATAATGTTGAAGTTTCACGAATACTGGAAAAGGTTCCATTTCCTAAAATCAAATGATCTAAAAGTGGAATGCTCAGCATTCGCGCTGCCTCCAGTAATTGACGTGTAAGAGTGATGTCTTCAGGACTTGGAGATGTATTTCCTGATGGATGATTGTGCGCCACAATTAGACGCACTGCACCGCTTTTGAGAACCTCTCGGAAAATATCGCGGGGATGAGCGAGGGTTTCTGTGGCTGTGCCAATGGTGATAATGCGTTGGGCAATAATCCGATTTTTGTTGTCGAGCATTACTACTGCAAGGCGCTCTTGGGGTTGCCACATTAGGTCTTGGCTGAGTGCAGCAGCAGCCACTGAAGGATCGGTTACTTCGGTCAAGTCTGGAGGTTTGGCATAGAGTGCCCTCTTACCTAGCTCGATCGCAGCTAAGATTGCGGTTGCTTTTGCGGGGCCAACTCCTTCTATTTGCATGAGTTCCTGTGGCGATACGTTTTGCAAAGCTGCCACAGGATCGCTAGTGCAATCTTTGCCAATGGTTTGCAAGATTAGCTGTCCTAATCCGACGGCGGAGAGTTTACCTGCTCCCTGCCCCGTCCCTAACAAAATTGCGATTAACTCTGCATTGGATAAGCTGCGAACTCCCTGACTGAGTAACCTTTCGCGGGGGCGATCGCTCTCAGCCATATCCACAATTCGCAGGGAATAAGTCATTTAAATTTGCACCGAGTATTGCAAGAATATTTTCTGTATTTTATCGTGATTGTTAGTAAAAATATCAATTCCGAATGAGGGGAGAATTATCAATTACGAATTACGAATTACGAATTACGAATTGAGATTTTTAACTCGTAATTCGCAATTAAAAAAATTCGTAATTATCAACTAAGCCTTACCAATAGCATCTTCCCAAAGTTGTGATATGGGGAATGTTTGTCCTGATGCGGCAAGTCGTACAGATTCTTGTAAGTCAACTAATATTTGTTCTTTGGGTTCTTGTTCGTCAATCCAAGCTAATCCGCTAATGTTGTCAGTATTTAAAGAATGGATAAGCTGTTGCCAAAGTTCTAAGGGAACAAGCACATCGGTTGGTTTGCCTTCTGCGTTGGTGACGTAACGAATAAGATTTTCAATTTTTGCGATCAGCATGGCGTTGGCTCTCTGGTTTTAATATTAATTACGAATTACGAATTACGAATGAAGAAATCTTAACTCGTAATTCGCAATTAAAAAAATTCGTAATTAAAAAATCATTCTCTCGAATGGCTGTTTGCGATAGCGGCGATAAACGTCAAAATCACTGTCTAATGTTGCGATTGCGGAAATATTTAGTCTTTCAGAGATGACAATTAGTGATAAATCGGCAAAGTCTGCTGGTAGGTCTGCATATTGCTCGTTTAGTTCTCTAATTCGGCTAAAATCTTCAGTTATTAAGGGAATAGATCGATAAAGTTTTTGGGCTAGATCTTTGAGGAATTCGTTTTGGGTGCGATAGTTTCTACTCAATAGATACATTACTTCTGTTATGCAAGCTGTGGTGGTAATGAGTTCGCTTGAGCATTCTTCAAAAAATTTACAAACTGATCTGTGGTAGTCATCTTGGGCACTGTAGTATGCGAACAAAATGCTGCTATCAGTAAGAATAATGGGCGGATATTCTTGCATTAATTAGATTTTTGATGACGATTTTGAATGTGTTCTAGGATGGCTCGCTTGCGATTTTCGCGTAATGAGGCGTTAGGGGCGGCATCTTGTAATAGGTTTGTGGGATGTCCACCTCTTCTTTGCGCTAGGGTTTGACGGGGCTTGAGGGTTTGCCAATGTTGATGAATTAATCTTTTAAGCAGTTCTTCGGATGTACTATTTTCTTGAGTAATGATTTCTGCTAGGTAGCTTTCTGTTTCTTGATCTAGGGTGATTGATAGCATTTTTTTAATTACGAATTAGGAATTACGAATTACGAGAGATTGGTTTGGGTTTATCATAGCAAATTTATAAATAATGAATCATCAAATCAATATGTGTAGGGGCAAAGCATTCCCGCAACAATCTATCAATTTCTAAACTATTTTAATTTGGAATGCTATGCCCAAAACCTCGCAACGCAGGGACAATTTATTGGTGAAAGCGAAGAGGGTTTAGCATTTGCGTTTTGAGATTGTATCGGAGAATAAAAATATTGGCGCAAATGCTAAACCCCTACAGTTTTTACATTTTCTGTGTTGATGATTTCTAATTGCCCCAAATTCTATTCAGGACAGTTTGTATCTTTTTCTCAAATCTCTCGATTAGTTCACGGTTAGCATTAACAAGGGCTTGCTCTGCTTGGATTTCAGCGACTATCGCCTTTTAGATTTCGAGAGGTAGAGAGAATTACGAATTGTTTTATGCGCTTTTTTTGGATACTGCGAGGGTGGAATTTTTCTGTTGTACTAAATTATCAGGTTTCATCACTACACCATACTTTATCAATAGCTTTATCAATTTTTTGCCGACATTCCTTAATTCGTAATTCGTAATTCGTAATTTCCTTTTGGTAGCCCTCGATCTCGGCGACTATTTCTTTTTGGATAGCGATCGGGGGTAATGGAATTTTGATCGTTTTTATATCAATAAGATGAAGGTTGGTCACTGTCCCAGATTTAGAACGTGCAACGGCTTGAGAATAACCTATATCCGAGTTTAAAAAACATTCTAAATAGCGTGGATCTAATATCTCTTTTTTGGGCTTAATTAAAGCTAAACTTACAAAAATACTAAATTCCCAATCCCAATCAATAAGTTTAGCGACTCCAATAGTGCCATTTTTAGAATAAAGAACATCGCCCTTCTCTGGCTTACAGCGTTTAGTGAATTCGTCATGTTCCTCTTGCGAGATAAATTTCTTTGTTGTATTACTTTGGGTAATATCTGTAACTCGCAAAAATGGGATACCAGAATCTGTGTAATTTGGCGTTTTATGTGAGCCGTCTGTAATCTTTTCGCAAACTTGGGAAAGATCGACTAACTTATATTGATTTCCAACTATTGCATTCTCTCTATACCTTCCCTCATTTAAACTATATTCCCCACCATCAGCAATTTTCTCTTTCGGTACAATCAACCCAAGCGGAAACTGAATATCATCAGTCGAAACTTGATTGCGGACAACTTGCAAATATTCTGCCAACTCGACTTGAACCTGTGAAAGCTGACCACCAGAAACCTCTCGCCTTTGAGCGCCTAAACCAAACCCATCATTTTCTACTTTAAAAAACGCAATCTTATCCGTCTTCTTCGCCAAAGACTTATCCAAAATTAAAATCGAAGTCTTCACCCCAGAATAAGGATTAAAAACCCCAGCAGGAAGCGAAATCACCGCCACCAGCGAATTCTCAACCAACATCTTCCGCAAATCCTTATAAGCAGTCTGACTCTGGAAAATAATCCCCTCAGGCACAATAATCCCCGCCCTACCCCTTGGCGAGAGATGTTCCGCCATATAGTCCACAAACAGAACCTCACTCCGCTTCGCCTTAATCGAAAACCGCTTATGTGGCTTAATCCCACCCTTCGGCGACATAAACGGCGGATTCGCAAGAATCACATCTGCAAACTCATTCCATCGATCCTCAGAAGTCAAAGTATCGTACTCAACAATTTGCGGACTCTTAAACCCATGCAAATAGAGATTTACCAACGACAACCGCACCATATCAGGCGAAATATCATAACCTCTAAAATTAGTCGCCATCAGCCCCTTCTCATCAGGCGTAAGCGTACTATTCCCCTGAGCATCCAGATTAGACCGCAAAATATGCTTATACGCCGAAATCAAAAAACCCGCCGTACCACAAGCAGGATCGAGAATTACCTCACCCTTTTGCGGACGCAAAACCTCCACCATAAAATCAATAATATGGCGCGGCGTGCGGAACTGCCCCGCATCCCCCTGCGAACCCAACACCGACAGCAAATACTCAAACGCATCCCCCAACCGTTCCGAATGATCATAGGTAAACCCATCAATCACCTTCAAAAAACTCTTCAGCGTCTCAGGATCACGATAAGGCAAATACGCATTCTTAAAAATATCTCGAAACAACGCAGGAATCCCCCCATTCTGCGGCATCGTGCTAATCCCCTCACTGTAAAGGCTCAGCAACTCATGCCCACCCACCGTCGGACTCATCAACCGCCCCCAACCAAACTTCGCAAAGTCACCCGCAAAAAAACTGCGATCGCCCCCCAACTCCTCCACCTCCGCATCCATATCATCCATAAACTTATAGATGAGTGCGATCGTAATCTGTTCCACCTGTGACTTCGGATCAGGAACCTTCCCCACCAAAATGTCACGAGCAGTATCGATACGGCGTTTAGTTTCAGAATCAAGCATTAAAAATTACGAAGGGGATAAAATTACGAATTATCAATTACGAATTACGAATTGGTAGAATATTATAACTCCTAAGCCATACCCTCGAATGCCCACCCCTCACTCGTAATTCGTAATTCCTAATTCGTAATTAAATAGATGAAAACCATACCAGTAGACAAACTCACCACCAACTTCATAAACCTCCTAGAAGAAATCGCCACCACAGGCGATCCCATCGAACTTGATTGGCAAGGCAAACGCTTTCAAATTCTGCAAGTACAGAAAAAAAGCAAACTTGACAACCTAGTCCCTCATCCAGAAGTATATATCGGCGATCCTGACGATCTTGTAAACATTTCTTGGGAGCATGAAATAAACCTTGATTTACCTTGACACGCATGCTGTAATTTGGCTTTACGGAGACACTGTTAACAAGATGTCGCCTTTAGCTGAGAATTTGATCCGTGAAAACGATATCTATATTTCTCCAATGATTCGTTTAGAGTTGCAATATTTATACGAGATTAAATGATTAGGCTCATCTCCAAATCAAATCATTGAATATTTAGCCAATCAAGCAAACCTACAAATTTGCCAGAAAGACTTTAGCTCAATCATTGAACAAGCCATGCAAATTACGTGGACTCGCGACGTTTTCGATCGCCTCATCGTTGCCAACGCAATGGTCAACGAAAATATCCTACTAAGTAAAGATCACAAAATCCTCGAAAACTACATTCATGCGAGATGGTAAAAATTACGAATTACGAATTAACTTGTACAGCAAGCAACCCCAACCCACAAAAATCATTCCTAACCAATTCGTAATTCGTAATTAATTAATTAATCCGAATCACCTTCACAACGCGATCGCTATCTAAAACTTGATAAACCAAACGATGCTGAATATTAATCCTGCGGGAATAAGCACCAGCCAAATCACCAACTAACTTCTCATAACTTGGCGGCGTTTGGTAAGGATTCTCTTTGAGAATATCCAACAACTTATCAGCCTTAGCTTTCAACCCCGCCGACAACAGTTTTTGTGCATTCTTTTGAGCATGTTTTGTATATACAACACTCCAACTCACCAGTTCAAATCCTCATCACAATCTGCGATCGCAGTAGCCAAACCAGCTTGAATCGATTCCCGCATACTCGGAATCGACAACAAATAAAGCGTCTCCTGAATCCCCCGCCAATCCTCTTCCGACAATAAAACCGCATTACCACGCTTAGCCGTAATCAAAATCGGCTCATGGGACTGATTAGCCTCATCAATAAGACGATAGAAATTAGCCCTAGCCTCACTAGCTGTAAAAGTTGACATTTTGAATTAGCTTGTAAATATACACAAGTATAGTCGTACGTTATCTAGTACGTCAACAAACAATTACGAATTAATCAATTACGAATTATCAATTGGCTTGGTGTGCAAGCAATGCTAACCCCAAACCTGAAACATCTCCGTAATTCGTAATTCGTAATTCGTAATTATTTAATTCACCCAGCAAACCTCTCCAAAGAAACAAACTCCCTCACATACTCAGGAATTAAATTACGGTACGACTTCGGCACAGCTTTAAAATCATTCATGGAAAAGAACGCATTTGTTGCTAATTCCGTGTAATTCTTACCCTCAATGATTTTCCGAATCTGGTCATTTGTCACATAAGCCTTAAAATAGGTCTTAATCGCAGGAATTGACTCATCAGGCTGATAATTTGCTACAAACTTCTCAAACTCCTCCTCCAATAACTCATCCTTCAACTTAAATCTGGGAATCAATCCAAAAATCTTTTCCAAAATCTCGCGCACCTCCAACCGCCGATCCACTGCCGCCGCCTTCCGCAACTTTTCCAAGGTGTAGGATTGTTCAGAATCAGCAAAAAATTTCTCGTTCACATAAGCGATCGCCTTTTCCCAATGCCCGACCTCAATCGCCGCCGCCAACTCCCGATCATTGCGAATCACCTCCTCAAAACGCTCAAAATATAAGCGATCAATCTTCATTCCACCATAGGCGATCGCCTCTTCCTTGAGACTCGTGATGATATCGCTCCCAAGATGTTCATAGCTATTAATGCCGATAGAACCATCATCGCCACCAGTATTTCCGTCACCGCCCTTAGACTCACCTTTTGGCTTTGGCAAAGCCAACACCTCATCATATTTAAAATCTTTCTCAAAATATTCACAGTTCGCAAAGAAATCAAATAATTTATAAGCAGTCTTTTCTGGCTCCCTAATGCTGCCTTTGAGTTCCACATCATGCAAATCATTCAAAAAATTATGCCTACGAGTCCCCCGCCCCTTGATTTGAATAAAATCTGTCGGTGAAAAAATCGGACGAAATAACCCCAAATTCAACAAGTCAGGACAATCATAACCCGTAGTCATCATCCCCACCGTCACACATACCCGTGCCTTGCTCGTGCGATAGCTTTCCAAAAAATTCGCCGTACCGCGTAAATTGTTATTCGTGAAATTACTCGTAAACTGTTGAGCATCACTACCAATTTTTGATGTCACCTGTACCGCAAAATCCGATTCATATTTATGAGGAAATATCTGATGTGCCATCACATTCAAAATTTGCGTCAACTTTAGCGCATGGTGCTGACTCACCGCAAAAATAATAGATTTACCAATCTCGCCACTAATCGGATCGCGCAAGGCACTCTCTAAAAAAGTCTTACAAAAAACCTGATTTGTCGCAGGTGAAAAAAAGCGCTTCTCAAATTGCCGAATTTTAAAACCCTCTTCCGTTTCTTCGCCTTCTTCATCCGTACACTGCACCACAAAACCATCCTTAGACAAAAGCTCAGTCGTCACCTCAGTCCGCACATCCACAACCGTCGGCTGAATCAAAAAACCATCCACAGCCCCTTCATTTAACCCATAGGCAAAAGTAGGAATCCCATCCTCACAGTCAAAAATGCGATAGGTATCGAGCATCATCCGCCGTTCATATTCTCGCGGATCGCTAGTCGAAGGATTCGCCCGATCAAATTGCTTTAGATAATCCTTTGGTGTCGCCGTCAACCCCAATTTGTAGCCAATAAAATACTCAAATACCGCCCTTGCATTCCCACCAATCGAGCGATGCGCCTCATCCGAAATCACCAAATCAAAATCTGTCAGTAAGAAGTTATCCTGATATCTATTATTGACTAACAACGACTGCACCGTAGTCACCACAATATCCGCAAGCCGCCAATCATTACGGTTATCTTTATAAATTACCGTCTTATAATCATTTTTAAGTAGCAGATCAAAAGCTTTCTTGGCTTGCTCCTCTAACTCAATGCGATCGACCAAAAATAAGACCCGCCGCGCATTTCCCGTCCTCAAAAACAACTTAATCACCGCCGCCGAAGTCAGCGTCTTTCCTGTCCCCGTCGCCATCTGAAACAAAAAGCGATTTTTTCCCGCTTGCACTGCATCCTGTAAAGCCGCGATCGCCTGTTTTTGATAACCCCGCAAAAACCGCAACTTATTCTTCCAAATAAAATCATCGCGCTCTATTGGATTAAGCCAACCCGCATTATTGTGATAATCAGGAACCTGCGTCAACGCCACATAATCATCATCAATAATTTCATCCACAAGCTTTTGGCGATCGGGCTTAGGAAGATCTTTCTGATAACCCATCACTGAGTTAGGGCTCGGAAAAGCAGTAATGATTTCTGGATTACCCCGTTCCAAGTCCCAAAAATAATGGAAATTTCCATTAGACAAGATCACAAATCGACATTTCTGAGATTTCGCATAATCCCGCGCTTGCTCCTTTCCCACCAGAGGATCAAGATCACACGCTTTCGCCTCCAAAACAATAAACGGAACCCCCTTGTCATTTAGTAGCAAAAAATCAATAAAACCCTTTCTCGTCCTCTCAAAATCCTCCCCAAACTCATCAAGATCTGAAGACATAATCTGAGTTCCCGCCTCAAGCGCTATATTCGCAGGCTGTCCCCCCTCCGCAAAAAATCGCCAGCCAGCAGCCTCAAGCAATCTATTGATCTTAATTCGGGCTGTAGCTTCATTATTTCCCATCTTAAAACCCTATGTGAGCCTAGAACATGGCTTATATTTTCTGATTTATTTCATTATAGAACAGCGATCGCCCTCTTTTAACTCTGTAATACACCACTGTCGCAGCTCCTCCATACACTCCGCGCTCGCATTCAACTCAGCTAATACTTTGAATAACTGATGTTATGTGGATAGAATTCCTGCGATAAGTCTATGGCTGTGCCCTGTGGCGCAGCCCCCTGTATCTACAGCATCTAAATTATTGGGGTAGGAGCGTTCTCCCGTGGTTGCCCTGTCACGCTAGCTTTTATGAATCCCAGAAATAAGCACATAGATAGCTAGTCAAAACAGGAACTGGAAATCCAGTTCTCTGAGATTCAGCATTAGAAATTTGGGGCTGCAAAATAGCTTGGCATTGTGGTAAAAACTGTTGCTTCTCTGGAGCTTTAGATTTCAACTGCTTAAGTTGATTTACCGTAGCAGGATTGACAGTGTTTACTGATGTCTCAGCTCTTTGTTGGATTTCCACCCATTTTGTGATTTGGTCTAATTCTGGACGATAAGCCTTAATGCGTTGCTGAGCGTCGCCATATAGCACTGAGTCAGTAGTCACACCCTCTAACTGTTTTAAAGCCATTTGGCGCTTTTCTTGCGCAGACTTCCAAACAGTTGACTTGTGTGGTGGGTTTTGAGTTGATTTCGCCGCCTCAATCGTGACATTTTTCGATGCCTCTAGATTCTTATTAGCCGCCTGCTCAACATTAATCTTGCGATCAAATTCGGCAAGTTTCGGACGCAGAGTTGCCAACTCAGCCTGAGCATCAGCATATAGAGAAGCAGGTCGATCAGAGATTTCTTCTAGCTGAGAAATAATCGTTTGTAAGCGATTGCGCGTTCCTGTTAGCGTTTCTAGTTTCGTAATTTTCTTGGGATTAATATCTTGATTACTAAAGTTCCTTGCATTAGCAAGATATTGCTGCTGATTAGAACGATCCCACACTAACCAGCCACAAATTCCGACGATCGCGATCGCAGCCACAGCAAAAGCCACAGAGAGAAGCTTAGACTTGTCTTTAGGGTAAGCAGTTTTGATTGGTTCATTTTCGGTCTCGACATTAGCGACAGGCTTTTTAGCAGTGCGTCTAACTGTAGGTGGTGGCGGTGGTAATGGCATTGGCATCGCTGCTACAGTCGGAGACTCAAAGTTAAAGTCTTCATCCTTAACTGAGGAATCAAAATCAAAGTCTTCGTTCTTAGCCGACCAAGAGTTTTTCTCTGCTGAAGGCGATCGTGGTTTTGATTCTTGACTATTTACTTCAAAAGGAGCAGTATCAAAAGACTTTAACTCAAAAGTATCTTGCTGAAGAGACTCTAGACTAAATGATTGCAATTCCAGATCGTCTAACTCAAAATCATCAGTCTCAATATTATTAATTTCATTCTTGGTAGTCTTACGGACAGATTTAGCCTTATTGGCGGCTACTTTTAGATCATTATCGATGCTATTCTTGAAACTTTTTAAGTCGTCAGGAAGCTCAGACTGAAGATTTTTGGACTGAATCTCTGTCTCGTCGCTGTCAGGATGAAATGACAGATCTTTGATATTATCGATATCGCCAAATTCCTCTAAATCTTCAAGATCAAGCTCAATTAGCGGCAAAGGTGGCTTAATCTCGGCAGTTTTATGCCACTCTGGATGTTTTGCTCCAGACAATCTACCATAGACAACTAAGCTATCCGCCCCCTCGATGGGTAGCTTATCAATACGGCGTTTCACAATATCATAGAGGGAAGCATAGTCAACATCATCGCCATCTGCTCTGGTAATCAGAACATGCAACTGAGATTCTTTGCGGCGAATTTGAGTTTTTACCTTATAGTTTTGAAGGTCTGCCTCGATCGCAGTGACAATGCTAGCCTCATCCATCTTGACATCCTCATCCTTGCGTTTCGATCGCACATATTAAACGAAAAGCCATACAAATATCCAACAAATATCCAGCAATATCCAACTAAATGACTACAAAAAGATGAACTTTTTGCTTCAAATTTACAATACACCCAGACGTTGGTGGACTGAGTTTTCGTTACAAACCAAGCTAATGGCGTTAATTACGCTATTAGTCTCTTTGCTGATGAGTGCTGTCACCTTTTGGGCAGTCAACGATATTCAGACCGATGCTCGACTTAATGATACGCGCTTTGGTAAAGATTTGGGTTTATTACTCGCAGCTAATGTTGCCCCCTTAGTAGCCAAAAATGATCTTCAAGAAGTAACTCGCCTATCTAAAGAATTTTACGAAAGTAGCTCTAGCATTCGCTATATTCTCTACGCTGATCCCGATGGTGAGATTTTTTACGGGATTCCGTTTAACTCTAATGAGGTCAAAAACTCATTAAGTATTAGGCGACGCATTCAGTTACCTGAAGATCCGATGATGCGTCCCGATCGCCCGTTGGTAAGACAACATGTCACGCCTCAGGGTGAAGTTACCGACATATTTGTGAATTTGCAGCATGACGGCAAAGCTCTAGGAATTATTGCGATCGGCATCAACCCTAATCCGACAGCGGTTGCTTCGTCGAGCTTAACTCTAGATGTTACAACAGCAGTGTTTGTATCGATCTGGGCAATGGTGATTTTGGGGGCAGCCTCAAACTCAGTGACAATTACGAGACCACTTAGAGAATTGGTGGCAGGGGTACAAAATATTGCTAGTGGCAATTTCAAGCAAAGAATCGACTTGCCTTTTGGTGGGGAGCTTGGGGAATTAATCCGTAGCTTTAATGAGATGGCGCAACGGCTAAAAAAATACGAAGAGCAAAATATCGAAGAGTTAACGGCTGAAAAGGCTAAGTTGGAAACCCTAGTATCGACGATCGCCGATGGCGCATTGTTACTCGACTCGGATATGCGGATCGTGCTTGCCAATCCTGCGGCGATCAAAATTATGGGGTGGGATCAGGATTTAGATAAAAATACATGGCAAGGCAAAAGCATTTTGAACATTTTGCCAGAGCGACTCAGTGCTGACTTAGGGCGATCGCTCATGCAAATTGCTACAGGCGATCGTGAGGGCGGCGAATTTCGGATTATGGCTTCTGGCGAGAAGGGCGACTCAGTTCTTGCTCATGCTTTTCGGATCTGGATTACGAGCGTTCTAAGTTCCAGCAATGCAATTAAGGGGATTGCGATTACGATTCAGGACATCACCCGCGAGGTGGAGCTAAATGCAGCCCAGAGTCGATTTATTAGCAATGTCAGCCATGAATTACGCACGCCTTTGTTTAATATCAAATCCTTCATTGAGACTTTGCATGAATACGGCGATGAGTTAAGTGATGATCAGAAAAAAGAATTTCTCGGCACTGCTAATAGTGAAACCGATCGCTTGACACGCCTTGTTAATGATGTTCTCGATCTTTCTCGTTTAGAGTCTGGTCGTCAGTTTCATTTCACTGCGATCGACTTATCCGAGACGATTGAGCAAACGGTGCGGACTTACAAGCTCAATGCGTCTTCTAAGGGAGTTGATCTATTGCATGAAATTTCGCCTGATCTTGACAGGATTTGGGGAAATTATGATTTGATCTTGCAGGTTTTATACAACTTAGTTGGCAATGCCTTGAAGTTCACCGAAACTGGCGGCAAAGTTACGGTTCGGATCTATCCTTGGCAAGATCAAACTACCACTCAACCCCATCGTGTCGTCAATTATGTGCGGGTCGAGGTTGAGGATACGGGTTA
>JANNDZ010000276.1:0-4424 GCA_031378395.1 Pseudanabaena sp. OTE_75_metabat_487_sub | reverse complement strand
TTAGATGTAAGACGTTAGATGTAAGACGTTAAATGTAAGACGTTAGATGTAAGACGTTAGATGTAAGACGTAAATATTAGATGAAGAATACGATTAGAATAATGAACACGAACACGCCTGATAATCTCCCGCGCGAACGCCTGATTGCAGGGATACTGGTCAAAGGAAAAGTGATTGACGACCAAACCCGTTGTTCGCACTACCACACCCATCTGGATATCATCGCCATCAAATTCAAATGCTGCGATACGTATTACCCATGTTATTCCTGTCACCAGGAAGACACCGATCATGCTGCCATCCCCTGGCCCCTTCACGAGCGCGACACGAAGGCCATCCTCTGCGGAGCGTGTGGTCACGAGTTAACCATTACCGAATACCTATCCAGCGACAACACCTGTCCCTCCTGCCACGCTTCCTTCAACCCGAATTGTGAAAAGCATTATGGGTTGTATTTTGAGGGGGGGTGATTAAGACCCACTAGTGGTGAAGTATAAGGTCATAAGATTCCAGCTTACGGTCATTTTCGTTAAATCAGAAATTGCGTAAAAACTTTTGAAAGCTTTTTGAAAATTCCCTCTACAAAGGACATCGCATTGCAGGTGTTGAAACCGATAAGGATTTCGTATTGCCATTCCAATAAAAAGAAGCTCCTTCAATATTTGAATTATAAATGTTCCCATTAATATCTGCATTTGCTGATGGAATTTCATGCTCGGAATTATCATCGTAAACAAGTGTTACGGAAACGGTCCATCCGGCAGCGGAACATCCAACATCCGTTAACCTAGCTATCTCAACGGTTTGTCCGTAGTCTAATAATTTATGATATGAGCCTGATATTTCTTGTCCATCTTGTATAACGCCATGTTTACCATAGAGATATATAATACCATGAACCCACTTACCAGCTCCAGTACAAAAAATACCGCCTTTTTCCGGACACGTCCAATGCAAGGTCACTGAACGATCTCCTACCTGCCTGATTGGATCATCATATCTGCAACCATTTTGACTTGTTTCAACAAATTGAAATCCTGTTAATGTATAGTCACCAGGCAAAGAATAAGTTCCGCCACCATATTTATTGCCATCGCAACTCTCATTAACAACATGAATTTCTCCGGCCCTAAATGTTATTGCCTCTGTTACATTACATGAGGGAGTGATCTTATATTTAATCCTTATGAGAGGCTTCTTAATCACGCTAATTACATTAGTTAATCGTGCTTGTTTACATCCTATTCCTAAAAACCCTTTTTTACAAACAACTACATTAAGAGTATACTTACCCGCGACTTTTGCTGTATCAATAGCAATAACGATAGCGTTCTTTCCTATTCCTGTAATTCGAGCTTTTAACATTACATTTTGTTCGTTTTTAATTTGCACCGAATAATCATTCATACATTTAGGAGAGCTCTCTAAATCATATCCTTCCAAGACTAACAGCGCAGGCTTCCCGAGTGTGATACCATATGGAGTTTGCGAACCGCGCTCGTAAATATTAGTCACAACGGGATAATTCTTCCAAGGTAGAATATTAGACTTTAATTGCTCAATATGATTAAACAAACCATCCATCAAAAACTTAATATCTTGTCGAGTGCATGTTCTGGTAGCATCTATGAAGTTCATTACTTGATTTACCGTCACAAGAGTTCTTTGCACGGTTTCCTGAATGGTAGCATCTAATTCAGTGATAGGCTTAGTTAAGTCCTTGATGTCTCTGGCAATATTAGCTTCGAGTTGAGCTAAATCAGCAGCTATTTTTCGCGCCACATCTTTTCCTTCCTCTCCTGCCTGGGCGATAATACCCTGAGCCGCCTTCTTCAGCTGATCGATCAAGAAAGCTCCCGTGATCGCTGTTGCCGGCCCTATTAATAATTCGGCACTGGCCGCACTCACCCTCCCATCTATTCTAAGATCATTTCTATTTTTTGAATGATATGCCTTCCACGTTTCATCATTCTTCTTTGGTCTAAAACCATTCAGCTTCACATAACGATTGTATGCAGAATCGATCATTCCACTTTTCTCACCCAAGCGGTTTAGATTCAGAGGCACATCGCCTTGAATCATTTGAGAATAGCCATTTAGAGTAATGGCTAAAGCGACAAGTAATAAATTAAGTGCTTTCATATATTTACTTTATTAAGATATAGATCAACTGTTATAAGTTACCTAATCAATTTTCTTTCCAGTAACTACGTAGACAAATTTTACTGACACTCCACTGTAATAGCTATCAAAGAAAAACTGGTTATTAGATGAGTCAAGATTTCCTAAAACACTTGATCTAGGGTTTTTGCCGAGTGGTATCTGTTTATCTTGATAGTTATCTATATAGTAATCTCGTAATTGTCTAGCTACATTAATATCATAAGTTATTGAAACATAAAAATCATCGCTAGCCCTAATACCTAAACCAATCCCTCCCGTTATTTTTTGATTGAATGAAGATGAGCCGGATGAAAACTGTGCCAAATTCACATTTGCAATAAAGGATAATAGACTAGGCTTACGGTAATAATTAGAGGGGTCAAATGAAGAACCTTTTGAATCTTTAATCAATTCAGCTTTCCTTCCCTTTGCAGAAACGGCAACACCAGTCGATAGAATAAATGAAACTGGAAAGAGTGTTTGAAGCCTTAACGAGCTATCAATAGGCGAGAGCACAGGATCGTAAAGTTTTGAGAAACTAACTGCAGGCCCCAAGCTAACAAAAACTCTTACGTTGTCACCGAACTTAACCTTATCCAGGTTTTCTGACAATTCCTTTTCAGCATTAGCCTTAGCATACGCAGCTTTCGCTTTAGTTATTTTGGACGTATCAGGGCTTTCTGCACCTAGCAAACTTTTTAATTTATCAGATGCATATTTCAGATTTTTACTAGCAGCGTTAACCGACTTTATATTTATTTCTTTAATTGGGATTGGATCGCTTTGTGCATAACTTTTTGAAATTGCGACTACTAATAAGATTGCAAGAATCATTTGCTTTTCAATAAAACCTAAGTGTCGTCTCATATACATTTGCTCTTACGCCTACTCTTCTTCGGATTTTCGGCTTTCTCCGTTATTATTTTAACCTAGCTAATAGAGATAAATGATCTTCTAGTATTCTTTATAAGCTCACCCCATAGGCCTCATTAAAATTGCTTTCAACAGCTTAGTTTGCTAGCGAGTATTTTAAATTGCTGATCGAATTTAGATTGGAGAGGGAGGAGAAACTATACTAAACTAGTCAGTGGCAGAAAATATTCAGATTCTGGTTGATTTTCTAAAGAACTCGGCTGGTTCTATTGAAGCTTTTGAAGAGAAGTGTATTTGAAAAAGATAAAAAAACCAAAGGCAAAAATGACATTTACAATAGAACTAATGATATTCTTAACAAACCACAGTTTTTTACCAAATTCAGAGTCAAGGAAAGCCATAAAAAAAAATGTGCAGAAATAGCCAATAAAAGAACCAAGTAATAGCCAGAATAGAGTTATGCGACTTACCTTATCTTCCTTTTCGGCTATTTGCAATAAACTAAAACTTATCAAAAAGGAAAGCAAGACATAAATAATTGGAGTAAAATACTCTAGTAAATCTGGATAGATGAGAGATAAAATACCGAGTAGCAAAAACAATATCCAAACTTGTTTTAAGATTTGCGTAAGCCAGGATAGAGAGATGAACTTACCTACAAACCAAAACATAAACACCCATTCAATAACAGAGTAAATGTTTCTCGCATTTTGATTGAGTGCAATATTACTAGTTAGATAGGAATACCAACCAATTAAATCAGTAGAAAGACCGAGAAACAGAAACAGAACAAATAATTGAAGAGATAAAGGTAAAGTCTTTCTTGCTGAGACGCCAAGAATAATAGCAGGAACAACCGAAAGAGTTGATAGTATTTGTAACCCATAGAAGAATTTAAGATTCACACTCGAAGGTAAGTATCCAATCTCAATTTCCTCTATTCCTAAAACACTTTAATTTATTGGAGGAGGCGGTGGCCAAGAGTGCTGCAACATCACAATTGGACTGGCTTTATCATTGGTGACGATATTTTGCCCTTTATCATTAACAGCAATTAAAATTACCCTGATGCGATTAGATTTCTTTAAGTATTCGCTATTATCAAGCCCGAAATAATATCTTATATATTTTAGGTTTGGAGTCCTTAAAAAATTTGCAACATCATTTGTAGTCTCATTCTCAAAGAAACTAAATGGATACTTATTAAATGCTCCATCGCCATCTTGTGGACCAAATGATTTAAAGTTTCTAGCAAACTGCATAACATCCTGACGCTTTATTACTTCATCTTTATACTGATTTGGCTGAACATTTGGGTCGATCGTATGAGTCTCTAGCCAAGACCTCACGTCTTTTATTCCATTAGGAATAGTATAACTTTCTACAGG
>JANNDZ010000202.1:0-2810 GCA_031378395.1 Pseudanabaena sp. OTE_75_metabat_487_sub | reverse complement strand
GATCTTTGCTTTAGCTCGGACAATTCGCTGAGCCAATGTAGAGGGCGCGATCAGAAAAGCGCTGGCAATTGCTTCGGTAGTTAGTCCGCAGACTTCTCTTAATGTCAGAGCTACTTGTGCTTCTCGTGAAAGAGATGGATGGCAGCAGGTGAAAATCAGGCGCAGGCGATTGTCTTCAACATCCTCATCCTCGCCTTCTTTGCCTGAGGTGTCACATGTGTCGATATTTTGAGCGAGTTCTGCTAAGGATGCATCAAAACGTGTGCGGCGACGAATGGTATCAATCGCTTTGAATCTTCCTACTGAGACAAGCCAAGCTTTAGGATTAGCGGGTATGCCATCGCGGAGCCATTGCTTTATAGCCACGGCGAAGGCTTCATGCATTGCCTCTTCTGCGAGGTCAAAGTCTCCGATTAAGCGAATCAGAGTGGCGAAAATACTACGCGATTCTTTTCGGTAAATATCATTAACGCGATCTCGAATCTGGCTGGCAATGTTCTCATTCATAGAGCGCGATTGTAATTGCTGCTGACGCTAAAAGTACTGATATAGTCCGAATATGGTTCCCCATTGTCCAGTTGGTCAGATAGCTAGTCCATAGGCTTGCGCCATTAGCACTATCTGGATCAGCTCCTCTCAACTTAGGTTTGTACTTGTTTATACTAGGTGTTGAATGCAAATACTCTCTAACTTCAGAGCCATATGGATACGATTCGACAACCTCGACCCAAGATCGGTGCATTTGATAAATTGCAAAAAGCTTCAGAATTTACGATCGCGGGGGTTGAAGACTCGATTCCATTGCGGGTGCTGGTGCAAATCTTTGTGTTTATCAGTATTGGGGCGATGGACTCAGTGGCGAGTTCGGGCAATAGTGCTTGGGCAATCCCGCTGAGCGCGATCGCAGGAGTTTGGGCATGGTATGCAAGACGCAAACGTAATGTGATCGTGAAATTATTCATTGCGATCGCCATGATTGGCATGTTGGTTGTATTTCTCGGAGATCTGGTGCGGAATACCGATGAAACACGGTTATTACTGGCGAGATTGTTAATCCAGTTGCAGGTTTTGCATAGCTTTGACTTACCGCGCCGCAAAGATTTGGGCTATTCGATTGTGATCGGATTGATCCTGATGGCTTTGGCGGCAACTTTAAGCCAAACCATGATTTTCGCACTGTGGCTCATTGCCTTTTTATTGGTAGGTATTCCAATTTTATTGCTAGATCACCGATCTCGTTTGGGTGTTCAAACTAGCGGTTTTCAACCAGAAAAAATGGGGATTTCCCTTTTACCTTTATCGGGACTACTAGCGATCGTATTGGTATTAGGTCTAACTATTTTTGCTTTTTTACCCCGCTTACCAGGTTTTCAGCTACGCAACTTTCCTGTCAGCGTCAATCTCTCAGTGAAGCGAGAGATGTCCAAAGGCGATATTTTAACGCGACAGCAACAAAGTCAGCAGCAACAGGCTGGCACAAATGGCACTGGTACAGGTGGCACTGGTACGGGTGGAAATAAGGAAGAAGAAACATTGCCACCATTGTTTGCGCCTGAGATTGACACGGTTTCTGGGACTAAACAGAATAATCAACGCAAACCTGAATTGGTGATGCGGGTGCGATCGCAAGCAGAGTTATTTTGGCGAGTGATGGCTTATGACGAATTTACGGGAAAAGGCTGGCGTATTTCGCGCAATGATCCTAGCCAGATCCGCACAGTTAGACGCAACCCCCTCAATTATGAGTTTTTTGTTGCCATGCCGCCCCATTCATCGACTGGCGCTACAAAAAAATTAATACAGCCGATTGAGAGTCGAGAAGTAGTCCAAACTTATACGATTACATCACCCAATTTTCCTAACCTTGTACCAGCGGCATCGATACCGAAACAGATCTTCTTCCCTAGTGAAGAGTTAGACATAGATCCCGAAGGGATGATTCGTGCACCTAGCCCTTTGCCTGAAGATCTTACCTATACCGTGATTTCCAGCGTAGTTGCTCGCAATTCTAAGCAATTGCGGCAATTGCCTAATGAATATCCGAAATCAGTTAGGGACTATTATTTACAAGTTCCGCCTAATTTATCGTCTGAAGTTCGCAGTTCGGCTCTAAGTCTGGTTACCAGTGCCAAAGATCCTAGTGGCAAGTTGATCGCATTAGATAATGTCTATGATGTCGTTGTACAGATCGCCCAGAGCATCAAGCAAAACTACGCGATTAAACCGCTAAAGTTTGATGAGTCTAAAGGGGATCTTGTATCACAGTTTATTGAGCAAGGCGGCGGTGAGGAGAGCCATTTTGTCTCAACAATGGCAGTAATGCTGCGATCGCTCGGAGTTCCTACTCGCTACGTAGTTGGTTTTTCCCCTGGAAAATTCAACCCATTTACAGGGCTGTATGAGGTTCAGAACATCGATACACAGTCAATGGTAGAAGTTTTCTTCCCAGTCTATGGTTGGGTTGCCTTTGATCCTGTGCCAAATCGTCCCCTGTTTCCCCCATCGATTGAGGAAAGTAAGACATTTGGCGTGATGCAGACCTTTTGGAATTGGATCGCTCAATTTTTGCCAAGTCCAGTCAACAAATTTTTTGAATCGCTATTTGAGAGTATTGGTAAGTTTATTGGCGGTTTGGTGAATTGGCTGATTGAAATGGGTTGGATTGGTATTGCTTTTGGTTTAGCGATCGCCTTTGGCATCGGTATCGGTGGTTGGGCTTTGTGGCAATTTGCGATCTGGTGGTGGCAATTGCAACGGTTACAAAAAATGCCGATCCCGCAGCGCACCTATCAGCAAATGTTGCAATGGCT
>JANNDZ010000196.1:0-8925 GCA_031378395.1 Pseudanabaena sp. OTE_75_metabat_487_sub | reverse complement strand
TGTGGCGAACGCCCAGCGTTCGCCACAGATTTTGGGTCTGGATTTTAATTATGCCCAGCTACTTAGACAACCAAAACACGTTAAGATTCGTAAATAGCGTGTTGACTCCAAACGTTGACTTTGTTAGTTCTGCAATAGCTTAATATCTAAATATTTACAAATTTCCTATGATTTACGAAATTTTCATGCCCGCGCTTAGCTCCACTATGACCGAAGGAAAAATCACCTCTTGGGTGAAATCCCCTGGCGACAAGGTGGAAAAAGGCGAAACTGTCGTGGTCGTAGAGTCTGACAAAGCCGACATGGATGTCGAAAGCTTTTATGAAGGCTATCTCGGCGTAATCATTACCCCCGCAGGTGAGTCCGCTCCCGTCGGCTCCGCGATCGCCTATGTCGCTGAAACCAAAGAAGAAATCGAAGAAGCTAAATTAAAAGCGGCTGGTAAATCCTCTTCGCAAAATGGATCGGCAGCACCCCAACAACTATCTGAAGATCCTCCCGCCAAATTAGTTTCCACACCCACGGCAGCCTCAGTTGCTTCCATCCCTGATGTCGTCGTCTCCTCACCACGCAAATCTGCACCTGCGCCATCATCGGGTCGCCAAATCGTTTCCCCAAGAGCCAAGCGCATTGCCAAAGATAATGGGCTTGACCTAGCCAAAATTTCAGGAACTGGACCCAACGGTCGAGTCACCGCCGCCGATGTCGAGTCATTCTTGCAACCTGCATCTGCACCAGTCGCCACATCATCTGCACCCGCAGCATCTGTTGCACCTGCTGTTGCATCTGCTCCTGCTAAAACGGCGGCTCCCGTAGCTTTAGGCAGTACCCAAGCATTGACGACTTTCCAAAAAGCCGTAGTCAATAACATGAATCAGAGCCTCTCTGTGCCTGTATTCCGTGTTGGCTATACGATTACCACTAATGCGCTTGATGTACTTTACAAGCAAGTCAAGTCTAAAGGCGTGACCATGACCGCCATATTGGCTAAGGCTGTGGCTGTAACTTTGCAAAAGCATCCTTTGATTAATGCGAGCTATAGCGATCGCGGTATCGAGTACAAGAGCAATATTAATGTTGCTGTTGCTGTAGCGATGGACGATGGTGGTTTGATTACGCCTGTATTAAAAAACGCGGATCAAACTGATCTCTATAGCCTCTCCCGTGATTGGAAAGGACTAGTCGAACGTGCAAGGGCAAAGCAATTGCAACCCGATGAATACAACTCTGGCACATTTACGATTTCCAACTTGGGCATGTTTGGTGTCGATCGCTTCGATGCGATTTTACCTCCTGGAACTGGTGCAATTTTAGCTATTGGTGGATCTCGCCCTCAAGTTGTGGCGACCAAAGATGGCGCAATCAAAGTCAGCAGCCAAATGCAAGTAAATCTCACCGCCGATCATCGCGTGATTTATGGCGCTCATGCGGCTCAGTTCTTGAAAGATTTAGCCCAACTGATCGAAACCAATCCTCAATCTTTGACTCTATAAAACCCTCTAAAAAAGAAAGGCGGCGCTTCGCGCCGCCTTTCTTTTTTTAAGTACAATCTCAGTAGTATCTGAGTAATTCGCCATGATTGCTGTAACCAAGCCCTCTGCGATCGCAACTGCATCATCATCTACTGTTGAACAGGTCTACCCTGTTGCAGAGCAACGTATCCTCCTAGAAAACGTCAGTTGGCATACTTTTGAGCAATTGCTTGACGATGTAGGCGATCGCCGCAGCATTTTATTTCATTACATCAATGGAAACTTAGAAATTATGTCGCCAATGGCGCTACATGAGCGCAGCAATCGGTTTATTGATGATTTAATTCGGGTGCTGTCCGATGAGCTAGAAATAGATTTATGTAAATGCGGCTCATTATTGATGAGGATTCCTGAACTCAAGATTGGTGCAGAGCCAGATTCTTGCTATTACATTCAAAATGAGCCAAAGATTCGCAATCGAGAAGTAATTACGATGGGGCAAGATCCACCGCCCGATCTGGTTTTAGAAGTTGACATTACCAATCCTAGCGATCGCCGTTTACCAATCTATGCCCAACTCCAAGTTCCTGAAATTTGGATTTATAACGGCTATAGCTTAGAGTTCCTAGGCTTAGAAAATGGGGCATATCAAAGAATAGAGCATAGTTTGTCTTTCGCCAACTTGCCTGCGGCGATTATGGTGGAGTTTGTGCAGAAGCGACTTGAACTAGGCGATCGCCAAACCCTCAAAGAATTTCGGCAATGGGTGAGAGATAACTACACACATTAAGAAAAGATAGAGAATGTGTATAATTGCTCAAAAAAGCCTGTTAATATATTAAGTAATAGAAATTAACATAACTTTTTAACATACCTTGTTTCTATCTCCTGAAAGGATTGAACTAAAAGAGCGCTCCTTAGAACGTACCAGATCACCAGTTCAGGAAATATCCTTAACTTCAAATGTTACGTCAGCGTTTCCTCAATATTTATCAAAAAATTTACTGTCAACAGCCTCTTTTTTACAAAATTGGCATGTTTGGATTGCATCGGTCTTTTTAGTTTCAGTCCCAGTATTTTTTGAAGCTCCCCTCGTGCGCCATGCGCCTTGGCTAAGTTTGATATGTACGGTTGGTTGGCTAGCGATCGCCAAACATCTCCAAACAGAAGCCAAAGCCCAAATGTGGGGCAGTCTCATTTGGGGCTTTAGCCTAACTTGGTTATGTGGTTCTCTGTATTGGGGTTGGTTACGTTGGGAGCCTGCCTACCATGTACCAGTTGAAGCTTTAGCTTTACCTTGGGCGATCTGGGCGACTCGTCAAGATTCTCATCGAGTTGGCGGATTGTTTTATTTAGGCTCACTATTCGGGACAGCAATTACCGATCTTTATTTCTACATCGCCCATCTTTTTCCTAACTGGAAAGCCTTGATGCAGGTTGAGTCAAACGTTAGTCTCGCTCAACCAATTTTAAAAGATGCTTTGGCTTTGGTAGAAACCCCTTGGGGAATGACTTGGGCTTGTATCTTGGCAGCGCTGCTCTTAATTATTGGAAATAAAGCTATGCGATCGCCTAGTCTTGGCTACTGGGCTTTTGGTGGTGCAGTGTTAGGAACAATTCTTGTGGATTTATTATTTTTTAGCGTGGCAGTCATAGGCTAAGAAAGAAAGAGCGCTGAGCGCCCTTTCTTTCTTAAAAAAATAAAAACCCAGCGCTTTGTGGGCGCTGGGTGCAGTCAGTTTAAGGCTTCATTGATAAGTAGATTACCTGAATAAGTTAGCTCTCCACCTCGCGCGATCGGGTGAAATATTCACAACCAAAACAGCTCTGCTTTGCAGGGCTGTTTTTTATTTAGTCGATTGGCAAAGAATCCACTTTTTTGAATTCTCCATTCCAAGGTGCAAAAAATGGTAAGAACATCATCCCAGGAATGGCTAATACCAACGTAAACAAGAAAAATAAGGCCCAGCCCTTGCCATCACTACCAGCTAACCAAGAGATTTGATTAATCGATGTCCATGAGGGAATATTACGCTGAATAAATTGAGCCGACTCACCTGAAAATGGTGAAGCTATAAGATCTCGCCCAACCGCAAATAGACTCGAAAGCAGGGCAAATTGAGTGGCTGAGAAACTAGGATTGCACAACACCATCAGAAATCCTAAAAACCCTGCGGTTCCAAGACCACTGCAAAAATTCTCTACATTAATTGCAGCTAGTAAAACCAGATCATTTTTCCCAGCAACGGCGATCGCGTAATAGCCGATATTGCTAATTGCTTGCAAAAATCCGAATACCCATAGCGATCGATTAACCCCAATCTTGCTAAGAATTGCGCCACCAGCCAAAGTCCCCACAATCGTGGCAACTAGTCCAATTCCCTGCCTGACCGTGCCAATCGTGCCATCATCAAAAATAGTTTTTAAGAAAGGGACTGCCATTTTCCCTACCATGGCATCGCTAAATCGATAGAAGATCGTGAATATAAGAATTAATAAAACCTTCCCCACACCCAATCGTTGAAAAAATTCTTGAAAAGGCTTAACTACAGCTTCATCTAATGTCGCAGGACGAGCATTAGCTTCTGGTGGTTCGGGGGCGATGAATGTGGCGATCAGCCCTAGACTCATCACAACTGCTAGTAACACATACACCCAAGCCCAACCCAGTCGGCTTGCCAAGTTAAACCCAACAAATCCTGCAAATAGTAACGCGATGCGATAGCCCATTACCCAAATGCCAATCCCAGCCCCAACCTCCTGAACTTCCAGCACATCAGTACGATAGGCATCGATCGCAATATCTTGAGTGGCACTGAGAAAAGCAAGAACCAAAGCGGCGATCGCTAATATTGGTAGAGCTGCCGTTCTTTCCATCGGCGCAATATTTCCTATTGCAAACATTTGTAAAGCGATCGCCAAAATAGCAAGAACTAAACCGCCTTGTGTTAATAAAATCCAGCCTCTCCGTCGCCCTAGGAAAGGTGGCACAAAGCGATCGATAAAGGGTGACCATAGAAATTTGAGTGAATATGGCAGTGAAACTAAACCTAACCAGCCAATCGTACTAAGGTCAAACTTAGCGCTGGTAAGCCATGCGCGGAATGCATCATCGGTCAGTGCATAGGGTAGCCCTGATGCAAAGCCCAGTGACAAAAGCGCCGCCATTTTGCGACTCTGAAAAACTCGAAAAAATTGGGCGATCGTATTCATACTTGCGGATTAGACTACAATATATATGTAAGCGGAGACGAAAGTTTCCGTTCACTCCTCACACCACATTCCGCCCAAGCTTATGAGCAGCAAGGGCGGTTTCTTCTTTTTTGCCTTAGCTAAGTTGTTGAAATTAAACGTAGTATGGGTTAGCGACAGCGTAACCCATCATTGACAACTAATTGATGTGTTACGTTTCACTAACGCATCCTACATTTAATTTAGCCTTCCAAATTAGATTGGCGCGAAAATTTGAGATCGTTGCGAAGAGTTAACTCAATGATTGAGGGTTGAGCTTAACAATTATGGTTATTAGCAAATGTGCAATGCTAGCTGTTATACTACCTACACGCAATTTTTGAAAATAAAAGTTTTTAATATTTAGGGAGTTAGCAAAGCATGTCATCAGCGATCGCCGTCACAGATGCTAGCTTTGAGCAGGACGTACTTAAAAGTGACATCCCTGTTCTAGTAGATTTTTGGGCCCCTTGGTGTGGTCCTTGCCGTATGGTTGCCCCTGTAGTCGAAGAAGTCGCTACACAATATGAGGGTAAGATCAAAGTTTTTAAGCTTAATACCGATGAGAATCCTAGCGTAGCTGGACAATATGGCATTCGCAGTATTCCCACGCTCATGTTATTTAAGGGTGGTCAACGGGTGGATGTGGTTGTAGGTGCTGTCCCTAAGACAACATTATCTACCACAATCGAAAAGCACTTAGATAGTTAAGAATTTTTCCAACCATATAAATTAAAAGGGGCGCAATGCGCCCCTTTTAATTTATATGGTCAATCACAAAGCGCTATATTTAAGTCAATATCTACCAGTTAATTGAAAGAAACTAAGTGGTGTCACAATCTAAGATTGTCGAAATTTTATCTGCTGACGAGTTACGTCGGACAATCAATCGTTTGGCTTCGCAAATTGTCGAAGCTAGTGATGATCTCTCTAATGTTGTTCTACTCGGAGTTTATACCCGTGGTGTGCCCCTAGGTGTGGCGATCGTAAGGCAAATTGAGGCTCTTGAAGGAATTTTAGTTCCTTCAGGAGCTTTGGATATTACATTTTATCGGGATGATCTAGACAAAATTGGGCTGCGAACACCCAGTAAAACCGAGATTCCTTTTGATCTCAATGGTAAAACTATCGTCTTAGTCGATGATGTTATTTATAGCGGAAGAACAATTGGAGCCGCTTTGAGTGCAATTCATGACTATGGTCGCCCCAAGGTAGTTAGATTATTGGCTTTGATCGATCGCGGTCATCGTGAGTTACCAATTCATCCTGACTATGTGGGACGGACTCTGCCAACTTCTAAGGATGAGCAGGTGAAAGTATTTTTGAGTGCAGCAGGAGACAACCGCGATGGTGTTGAGTTAATTAAACCGCTTGGTTAGATGTTTGGCTCAAGTCGTCGTTCTCTACATTCTCAAAGTCGGTATCAACATTTTTTGTGATTACATCAAACCAGAAGCAACTTAAAAAGAAGGATGGCGGCGCAAAGCGCTGCCATCCTTCTTTTTACTAAAATTTTGTCCCTTCCCCTTTGCAATAGGAAGGTTAGGGTAAGGTGAATCTTAAATAAGAAACCACCTAATCTAAGAAGGCTGGTTAAGACTCATGCCATTTGACTCGGCATAGCGATTCATAAATCTCAAAAAGCGTTGCCAATCGCGATCGCCCTCGATTTTATGAATTGCTTCAATCCCAGCAGGCTTACCATTGATAAATTTGGCATTGACATTACGGGTAATCATTTCACCTTCTTCATCAATCATATACATCCCTAAAATCTCGTTAGTAGAAGCATTTTCGCCAGTCATACAGTTAAGCACATTGAAGATAAACACAGCAACACTGGTATCTCCATCTTTAGATCTTGTAATTTTTACGTCTGTTGCTTCTTCATCAATGCCGCGTGTTAACTGTAGCTTTGCTGTCATTTTGTTAAACCTTGATTTCAAATTTTGAAAAAACTTTTAAAAAGTATATTTGTATTAACATAACTCAAAATCATTGACTATGGATATCAAATGCATTGCTTTGCACTACATTTACTTGGTTTATAGCTTAATCAAATACAACAGTTCTCAGCCCCAGACCTGAGCTAGCCGATTGTCCATAAATTAATACACGGTTGTCTAAATGTTGCCTGACGGCTCTGGCTAGCACAATCCTTTCTAAGTCTTTGCCTTTACGAATCAGATCAGTAACCGAATCACGATGAGAAACCCGAATCACATCCTGCTCGATAATTGGTCCTTCATCTAGTTCTTCAGTTACATAATGAGCAGTCGCCCCAATAATTTTCACGCCACGTTTATAGGCGCGATGATAGGGATTTGCTCCCGCAAAGGCTGGTAAAAATGAATGGTGAATATTAATAACCTGCGAGAACTGAGAGAGAAATTCAGGACTCAAAACCTGCATATATTTCGCCAGAACTACCAAATCAATCTTGTATTGCTTGAGTAAGGCGAGTTGCTGTTTTTCCTGCTCCAACTTCTTTTCAGGAGCGATCGCAATGTGATGGTAATTAATCCCAAAGTTATGCGCAACTTTTTCTAAATCAGGATGATTACTAATTACTACAGGTATTACAGCCGATAGCTCATGCGATCGCTGCCGCAAAATCAAGTCATATAAGCAGTGATCTTGCTTTGAGACAAAAATGGCGATGCGACGTACATAATCAGAAAACTGAATGCTCCATTTGGCTTTAATTTCGATTGCCAATTTCTCGAAAGTTGGTACAATTTCTTCCCTTGTAAGATCAAAAGTTTCTAACTCCCACTCAACCCGCATCAAAAACAGCCCAGCCGTACTATCCGAATGTTGATCAGCATGAAGAATATTGCCATCATGGGAAAACACCCAGTCTGAGATTTTTGCCACTAAGCCTTTTTGGTCAGGACAAGAAACAAGTAGAGTCGCAGTAGTCATAGTTTTCATCGCCGTTCTACGGCGCTTTGCACTTGAGTAAAACCTCAAAAGTTTTGTTGAATCTATTGCAAAGAAATAGATTCAATAAAACTTTTGAGGTTTGGTTTCCATAGATATTTTCGCAGATCGATCTTACCTGCATCATTAAAGCTAATTCCTTCATTTTCTAATAGCGATCGCTGCAAATAGTCTGTCCCAAATCGTAAAGGCGAAAGTGAAATTTCTCCCTTAGTATTCACTACACGCTGCCAAGGAATATCTAAAGTTTTCATGTCAACTCGATAGAGAGCATAGCCAACTAAACGTGCTTTTCCAGCCAAACTTGCCAGTTCTGCAACTTGCCCATAGGTAGCAACTCGACCTTGAGGAATTTGCCGCACAATTTCATAAATGCGATCGTAAGTTGTTGTTTTACTACCCATGGCTGTTGACTATAATGTGAATTTATACGTTTTACAGATTTAGTGACTTGAATCACTTCCAATTCCGTAAAACTTTAGCTATGATGTTAAATGTCAAATCATCAAGACATTTGCACTGGAGAAACTTCAATGCTAGCGGCGGAATGTATCGATTCCAGAGCACCTGTAAATATTGAGGAAAAGCGACGAACGACTACACGCATTGCCATGCGCGTACCGAGAAGCTGCTACGGGGAACCAATCATTTCTCGCCTCTCTTGTGAACATGGATTAACGGTGACCATTATTGCGGCACTTCTTGGCGAAAGTCCAGAAGATGACGGCTGGTTTACCTTGGAGCTTACTGGAACAACACAACAGATTCAAAGCGGAATCATTTATCTAGAAGAGCTAGATTTAGAAATTTGGGATAAAACGGCTGTCGAAGACGAAAGCTGGTAAAAAACAAAAAGGCTTGCTAAGCAAGCCTTTTTTATTCTTTTAGTCAAGGAGATTAAGCGCCTTGATATATATGTTCTCAAAGCAGCAATGCCATTTTAAGAATTCAAAACCCATTTTGTGTTTTTAAAACCCAAAATGGCTATGCCATTTTGGGTTTTGGTATTACTTGTTTGGCTGAGGAGTCAAACGTAGGTATGGCTTGACTGGATTGAAACCTTTAGGAAATTTCACGGCTGCTTCTTCGTTAGAAACAGAAGGCACGATTACACAATCATCGCCATCTTTCCAGTTCGCAGGTGTCGCCACACTGTAGTTGTCAGTCAATTGCAGTGAATCGATCACGCGCAAAATTTCATCAAAGTTACGACCTGTGCTGGCGGGATAGGTCAAGCTAAGGCGAAGTTTTTTCTTGGAGTCAATGATAAATACCGATC
>JANNDZ010000195.1:0-13187 GCA_031378395.1 Pseudanabaena sp. OTE_75_metabat_487_sub | reverse complement strand
CTAATATTGCAGGTGTCTATGCCTGTGGCGATGTCCAAGACCACGAATATCGCCAAGCAATTACTGCCGCAGGAACTGGATGTATGGCAGCACTAGAAGCAGAGCGATGGCTGTCTGCAATGTAATCAACGCCGCGCTTTGCGCGGCGTTGGTTATTTTTAAAGATGTAAATGCTGAATTACAGTGTTTACATCTTTGTCACCACGACCAGAGCAGTTAATGATAATGCGCTGATCAGCAGTTAATTGTGGGCAGAGAGTTTCTAGATAGGCGATCGCATGGGATGTCTCCAATGCTGGAATAATCCCTTCCAAACGTGACAGTCGTTGAAATGCATCGAGAGCTTCTTGATCGGTGACGCTGTAATATTCAGCACGACCTAGATCCTTGAGATAGCTGTGCTCTGGCCCGACACCTGGGTAATCTAAGCCAGCACTGATGGAATGTGCTTCTTGGACTTGCCCTTCCGAATCTTGCAATAGATAGCTCATTGCGCCATGTAATACCCCAACGCGCCCAAGCGTTAAAGTTGCGGCATGGAATTCAGTATTTGTGCCTTTGCCTGCTGCTTCTACACCGATTAAGCGAACGCTTGGCTCATCGACGAACTCATGGAATAGACCCATCGCATTGGAGCCACCACCAACACAAGCTAGTAAAATATCTGGCAAACCACCCCATTTCTCTTGACTCTGGCGACGACTCTCCTTACCAATCACGGCATGAAAATCTCGCACAATCATTGGGTAAGGATGGGGCCCAGCAACGGAGCCGAGAATGTAATGGGTATCGACGACATTTGTTACCCAATCACGAATTGCTTCAGATGTGGCATCTTTGAGCGTACCAGTACCAGCCTCAACGGGACGCACTTCTGCACCCATGAGCTTCATCCGAAACACATTCAGCGATTGGCGCTCCATGTCCTGTACGCCCATGTAAATCACACAATCTAGACCAAAGCGAGCACAAACCGTTGCCGTCGCCACGCCATGCTGTCCTGCACCTGTCTCGGCAATTACGCGCTTTTTGCCCATGCGGATCGCGAGGAGAACTTGAGCTAGGGCATTATTGATTTTGTGCGCACCCGTATGGTTGAGGTCTTCACGCTTTAGATAAATCTGAGCAGTCCCATAGTGCTGCGTCAATCTCTCCGCAAAATATAGGGGGCTGGGTCTACCCACATAGTCCCGCAAATAGCCGTCTAGCTCGTTATTAAAATCTGGATCGGTTTTGTAATGATAAAAAGCGGTTTCCAGTTCAGCAAGGGCGCTCATAAGGGTTTCGGGGACATATTTGCCCCCGAAAATGCCAAATCGTCCTAATGCGTCAGGACGATTGATAAGTCTGGGTTGTGTAGTTGTTTTGGGTGCGATCGGCGTTGTGGTCATTGCGGTGGGTCTTGACTGATGAGTTAGCTACTATTAAAACTTGCTTGTGGTGCTTGTGGCACTGTATTTAGGATAACAAAATAGTTGTGAACTGATGTTACGCAGAATGCAGATGATGAATCTCCCGCTGGTAGCGTAGCAGGGCAACCACGGGGGGATTACCCCTACCTTAAAATTCATGTTTTGTAGGGTCTGTGCCACAGGGCGCAGCCCCAAACTTCAGCTATCACAAGAATTCTGTCTGAGTAAGGTGAGTTCAGACAACAAAAATCTCGTTTTTTGCTTGCAGCGCTTTGCGATGTAACATACATGAAAAATAGAAATGTTTCCATGAATCAAGAAGATATCCGATCGCTAGAAATTGCAAATTATCCTGTAGCAGGAGTTGACGAAGTTGGAAGGGGTTGTCTTTTTGGTGAAGTTGTGGCAGCCGCAGTGATTTTGCCAATTGATCAATTTGGTTATTTAGAAAATCTAGGTGTGACTGATAGCAAAAAACTGTCTCCCCAACGACGTGAAAAATTAGATCTGATCATTCGTGAAACTGCGATCGCCTGTGAAATTGGTACGGCAACGGTTAATGAAATTGATGAAATAAATATTCTCGCAGCGAGTTTACTGGCGATGGAAAGAGCGATCGCTAAGTTAAATCCGCAACCAAAGCATTGCTTGATCGATGGCAACCAACTTTTACGATTTAAACTAATTGCGCCAATTCCACAAACTACAGTAGTTAAGGGAGACTCTCTATCAATCTCAATTGCGGCGGCAAGTATTGTCGCGAAAGTATGGCGCGATCGCACGATGGTGGAACTAGCGGAAATATATACAGGCTATGATCTTGCTACAAATAAAGGCTATGGTACAGCCAAACATCGAGAAGCGATCGTGCAACTTGGCTATAGCGATCTCCATCGTAAAACCTTTAAAATAAAATAGCCCTGCACTCAAGTGCGGGCTAAAAGCTAAAACCCGTTGAAACGGGTTAATTAACAGTATTCTGTAGTCCACTTCAGTGGACTTGAGCTTTTAGCCAAGAACTTGAGTTCTTGGTTTATTCTTGATTTGATAGGAGAAGAATCAATGCGATCGCAACTATGTATTCCATTTATCTTGCTTAATGTCATTGTTCAAGTCACGGCTTGTACTCAACAGCCTGCTGTCAATGCAGGTGTAGCCACTTCTCATTCAGAAACAACCAAACAACTACCTGAATCTCAAACAAAAGCAGCAGCAAATGAACAAGCTGTGATACAAGCAGATGCAACCGATGGGCGATCTTCAGCTAAGCAAGTATCTCTAATCACAGGTGTATACAATGCAGGCTCTAGATACATTACGATCTCAACGCAGGGAAGCCGTATCTGTTATCAAGGTGTTTCTATGCCATCTGGGCGCTATGCTGTCGCAGTTGGCGAGACTACAGGCTCCTTATCTGCTGAAAAGGATTATTTTGTAGCGGATGGCTGGAAAAAATATGGAAGGACTGTAACTTTAAGTCAGAATGGTGAGAATCTATCTATATCACTAGATGGTGGCTCTCCCTCTGAATATAATTTCTTTCAAAAAGATAGTGGAGAGAAATATTCTGAATCACTAATGAATTGCCTGAATGGTACTGGGGAATTTTTTGAAACTGCTCCTACTTATACTATCTCTACTTCAACTGGAAGTCAGGAAAAGAAAGAATCTGGAAATTTATTGACTTCAGAACAAAGGGCAGCACTTCTGCAATTGCCAATCCCAATTGTTGCGCCAAATTTTATTCCAGAAGGGTTTCGCTTAGTTTATGCCAAGGGAGAAGCGAACAAATATGCCAATGGTGATGATGACTCTGGTTACACGATCGTCTATCAAGGAGAAAACAATACCTGTATTAGTATTAGCTCCTCTAGCTCTGGCTCACGAGGATTGCAAAGAGCAAATGAAGTCCAGACAGAATTTGGCTCAGTGGTAGTTTATACAGATAATGCTCGTGACAGCAGCATCAGGAGTATTTCGAGCTTTTTAGTGCTGAAGGGAAATCCAGCACTCATCTCAGGTGGAAGTATTCCAGATAGTAGTGCAGATGGTGGGTTTAGGCGTTGTGAACCTGTGGGATTGGGAGTCTATTTGCAAGTACTAAAGTCGCTAACATTGGTGAAATGATTGGATATGGCTTGCGCTACAGAATTTCTTAAGTTGCCTAATTGCCATGTTTATGCTATTTCTCATCTATAAAGCAATATTCTCGGAACGTTTTGCGTTCTAAAAATATTTCTTTATTAAGTTGTTCTAATGGGTAAAACCCAAAATATGCGTTTAATTCATACCTCTGATTGGCATTTGGGTAGAAAATTAAAGGGAGTCGATCGCACTCCCGAAATTGCCTTAGCTTTAGAAGAAATTCTCAAATATGCTCAGGAATTTGAAGTTGAGGCAGTACTTGTAGCGGGGGATATTTTTGATGTGCCGAATCCTACGACTGAGGCAGAGCGAGTTGCCTATGAATTTTTTTATAAGCTTAATCAGTTAAGTATTCCTTCAGTTGCGATCGCAGGAAATCACGATTCAGCCAATCGCATCGATAGTCTCGCGCATTTGCTATCTCTTGCAGGAGTAAGAGCTTTAGGTAGACCGAGAATAGCTGAAGAAGGTGGCGTGGTTAATATTGATACCGCTAATGGCAAGCTATGTGTCGGCGCGATGCCTTTTGCCTCAGAGCGGCGCTTATTAGCTGCCGAGGATGTTTGGAATAAAGATGCTGTCGAGCAGCGCAATGATTATAAAACCTTAGTAACTTATGTCTTACAGGATCTGGCTACTGCATTTAAAACCGATGCCGTGAATGTGATGATGGCGCATATGACCGTCGATGGTGCGAAGTTCACAGGCTCAGAGGCTGCCTTTTATAGCGGTGCTGTTTATAGCCTGTCGGGACAATCAATCCCTTCAGAATGTCAGTATGTAGGCTTAGGTCATATTCATCGACCACAGCAAATTCCCAATGCTGCACCGACCTATTATGCAGGTTCATTAATTCAAGTGGATTTTGGCGAAGTAGGCGAAGAGAAAGGCTTTAATTTGATTGAAGTGGAAGTGGGAAGACCTGCGAAAGTGCAATTTCAGCCGCTTACTTGTCAGAAACCACTCAAAAGAGTGGAATGTCATATCGATCAGCTTGATGAGCAATTAGAAGCGCATCGTGATTATGTTGGCTATTTGAAATTTGCGATCGCTGTGGATACACCGCCCATCGGACTAGCAGATCGGGTGCGAAAAGTCTGTCCTCAAGCGGTAATGGTGGAACCAAAGTTAATCGTGAATGAATCGGTGCAGGTTCCAGAACCTAAAGATTACGATCGCTTTGATCCGATCGCTGAGTTTCAAAAATTTTATAGCGATCGGGAAAAGAACTTGTCGCCTGATGTGATTGAAGCATTCAAGAATTTGTATATGGAGTTCAGTGATGCGTCCAGTTGAGTTAATTGTCGAAGGATTTACTAGTTTTCGTACTCGTCAGGTCTTAGATTTTACGAGCCTCGATTTATTTGCGATTACAGGCGCTACGGGGGCAGGGAAAACTTCGCTATTGGATGCGATTACTTTTGCCCTTTATGACAAAGTGGCTCAAAAGCCCAACTCATCGAGAGAATTAGTCAGCCAAGGTGCAACACAGTTAAAAGTAGAATTTCGGTTTGTGATGCGGCAAACTGAATATAGAGTGGTGCGAACATGGCGCAATCGAGGCAAAACTGATATAAAAAACTTTCTGCTAGATGAATTAGTTGGAGAAGAATGGGAAAGATGTGCCACGCAAAAGGTAGAAGATATCATTGGTATGGACTTCGAGACTTTTACCCGTGTGATCATTTTGCCACAGGGACAGTTTGATGAATTCCTTAAAGGTGAAGCTGGCAAGAGGCGGGAGATTTTGCGGCAGTTAGCAGGATTTCAAATCTTTGAGCAAATGCGGAAAGAAGCAAGCGATCGCACTAGTCGTTTTAAAGCTGAGCGCGAAGGTTTAGATAAAGTTCTCGAAGGGATGCAAGCACCAACTATTGAAGAGGTGAACGCTCAACAAACAGAATTAGCAAATCTTGAGGTTGCGATTCCTGAATTGGATGTCAAAGCGAAAAATAGCCGCAAGCTATTAGAATCCGAAGAAAGATTGTTTGCTCAAATCCAGCAATATAGCCAGCTTTCAGTAAAACTAGAGCGACTTCAGCAAGATGCGCCAATAATCCAAGCTTTAGAAATTCAATTTCGTAATGCTCAATTGGCTAACTCGATTGTGGGAACTTGGACAATTTTGCAAACTACTCGCAAGCGTGTAGAAAATGCGATCGCTGATTTGGCAACTGCGAATAAACAGCTAGAAATAGCTAAGTTTGATCTTGAAAAGCAACAACAGATTTTTGAGCAATTTCGCACCGACCAAATCGAAGCTCAAAGCCATATAGAATCTCAAGAACGTAGCCTTGCTCTAGCGGAAGCTCTGCATACCCAACAACAGCAATGCGTTGCCGAGCTAGAACTTGCACATAAGAATGCTCTAGAGCGATCGCAACAGCTTGAAAAAGCAACAAAGGCAACAAAACAAGCCGAACTAGAATTGCAGAATTCTACTCAGCAATTACAAAAAATTGCAGCTGCGATCGCTAATTCCCATAACGATCCTCAGCGTCTCGAAAGTCTGCGCCAAGTTGCCGAACCGCTTGCTCAGCAGCAAATGTTGCAAGATGGGCTTGTGAAGCTAAAGCAAAAATCTACGCAATTACAAACGGAAAGCAGTAACCTGACGCTGCAATTAGAGAAATCTAAACAGGCGATCGCTAAAGCAGAAAGTGAATTTCAAGCCGCAAGTATCGCCCTAACCAAAGCAGAAACTTCAAATTTGCAAGCCCTACAAAGTAGTCATGTCAGTGTTTTACGTGCCGAGCTTCACGATGGAGACAACTGCCCCGTTTGTAATAATCTTTATGCTATAGAGGGATTACCTGAACTTCTCACAATGGAACTAATCGACACAGATGCACTCAAAAAACAGCGCGATGCCAACGAGAGACAATTAGCAAAACTGCGTGAAGACAAGGCAAAACTTGAGGCGAATTTAGAGACATCGCAACTGCAATTGCAAATCCAAATTCAGGAAATTTCAGAGTTAGAAACTGAGGTCGCAAAATTCCAAGAACAGATCGATCGCATTCTCCAAACTGCATGGACAGCTACGGATATTCTTCGCGATCGCCAAGAATTAGAAAAGCAAGAATTAGCCTATCAAAAACTGATTAACGAGCAAAAAGAAATTGCGATCGCTTGTCGAGATGCTGAAAGCAAGCTAAATAGCAATCAAGAAAACCTTCAATTAGCTCAAACAGAATTTCAAAAAGCCGAACAAGAGAAAGTCCGTCGTCAATCCCAACTACAAGAAATATCACAACGGTTGCAAGAAATTACCGCAGGCAAAAGTTATGAATCATTGCGTCAAAGTATCTTGCAAGCAAAATCTGAACTAAGCGATCGTCTCCAAGCTATCGAAAAATCCTATCAAAAAGCTCGTGAAAACTTTGTAAAACGAGAAGAAACTGCCACAAAAGCCCAAGAAAATCATGATATCGCAATTGCTGAACGCACTCAAAAAGAGACAAACTGGCACAATGAACTACAATCTATCAACTTTACTGAATCAACATTTTTGGCTGCTCAAACTACGCGATCGCAAATGGAGTCATGGCAGAAAGAAATCGAAACATATCAACGCCAAGAACAGGACTTAACTACTCGTCGGCAGATGTTTGCGGAGGCGATCGCAGATCAACATACTGATGAAATTGCGATCGCAAATCTTCGCGCAGATTTACAACAAATAGAACAAGATCTCCAACTAGCTAGTGAAAAGCGGGCAGCGATCAAAGCATGGCTAGAACAAGCACAGCAAAGGCGGCAGGAATCACAAGATTTAGAAGAACGGAAAGTTGCTCTACAAGCTCAAGAGCAAACTTACCACACACTCTCCCAAGATCTGCAATCTAACAAATTCCAAGAATATATTCTCGATAGTCTACAACAGGAACTCGCCAACCGCGCTTCAGTTTTATTGCAACAGCTTTCCGAAGATCGTTATATTCTCCAAATCGAAAGTGGCGATTATTGGGTGTCTGACAACTGGAATGGTGGAGAAAAACGTCGTATTCGCACTCTTTCAGGTGGCGAAACCTTTGCTGCTTCGCTATCAATGGCATTAGCTTTATCAGAAAAATTATCGATGGGAATAGAACTAGGTAGCCTCTTCTTAGATGAAGGCTTTGGTACGCTCGATAGTGAAACCCTCGAATCTGTCACTCAAATCCTTGAATCCCTGCGCCAACAGGATCGGCTCATTGGTGTAATTACACATATTCAATCGTTAGCCGAGAGATTACCCACGCAAATCCATGTCCGTAAGTCTATCAATGGCTCAGAATTAGTGAGGATTTAGATCATCCCTCTCACAAACTCGATCGCTTCTTGTTTTGATGAGATCTTGCCTTCGACTTGAGCAATTTTCACATTCTCTAATAGTTCGCCTATTTTAGGACTAGGTGCAATTCCCAATTCTTTTCGCAAATCATCGCCAGTAATTAACGCTACAGGATAAGCGATCGCATCTTGAGGATCAAGCCACCGCTCTAACCAAGGTGCGATCGCTTCCAGTTTACAATCACTAGCCAGAGCCAGAGCTGCGATCGCAGGGAAAAATTCCAAAGTTGGCTGAAAAAATTTATACTGTTCTTTGAGTGAAGCTTGATCTAAAAGCTTAATGAATTGAGGCAGATAGCGCAAAATTCCAACGAGCCAGCGTTGCTCTGCACGGCTCAGTCCAAGGGATTCCAAGGCTGTGGCGCTATTGGTTAATGCAGCCAATTTGATAATCACCAGAGTATAGCGATCGCCTGATAATTGCTTACTAAAAAATGATTCTAGATTCGGGAATTTGGCTATGAGGCTCGAAATCACATTCTCAATTTTGGTAAATCGTTCTAGATTCAAATGTTGGCTTGGCAACCAATCCTCTAAAATGCGATCGCCGATGGCAGACATCATTCCTTGACTACCATTCGAGATTGATAGCAAATAGCCCAGTTCTGTCCGAACTCTTTCGGCTGCCATAGACTTTAACTTGGGCGCAAATCTAATCAAAACTTGCCGAGTCAAACTTTCAATTTCAAAGCTTAACTGAGCCGCCTGTCGATATCCCCGCAAAATCCGCAAAGGATCATCCGCCAAATTCTCAGGAGCAACCATCCTAATCCGCTTAGCTTTTAAATCACTAATTCCATCAAAAGGATCAATAAAATCTTCTCCTGCCGACAACCCATCACCAATCCCCAATGACCGATCACCAATTAATTGATGACATTCTAAGGCGATCGCATTCATACAAAAGTCGCGCCGACCTAAATCGGCTTCTAAACTACGCCCCATTTGTTGAGCAAAATCCGCCGTTCCATTTTTAAAAACAACTCGCGCAATTTGACGCTCTGTGTCTAAAACCACAAATCCTGCTCTATACTTACGGGCGATCGCATTAGCTATTTCAACGGCTCTCTCTGGCAACACAAAATCTAAATCAAGATAATTACCTTGACGATTTAATATGCGATCGCGCACCCATCCACCCACCAAAAATGCAGGTGTTGGTAAATCATTAAAATCAAATGGGAACTGTTGCAAAATCTATTTTTAGCCCACTTTGTTAAGGGTTTTGAGTGCTAAGAACATGTTATATGATTTTATATATAAAATTGCGGTTACACTTGTTAGGTAGGGTTTTGGATTCAGCCTTGTCATTTAAAGATAAAAGTATTGCAATTACAGGCGCTTCAGGCACAATGGGCAGAGCACTAGCTACAGAGCTTTCTAGGCAAGGGGCAAGGATCATTGCACTTACAACTTCGTCTAATCCTAATTTTCAAATTGCAGACAGCGATAATCAGCACAATCAAGCAGTAGAAGTTTTGACTTGGCAATTAGGGCATGAAACAGAACTACGCGATCGCTTACAAAAAGTCGATATTCTCATTCTTAATCATGGGGTAAATGTTTTAGGCGCAAGAGATTCTATATCAATTTATAAATCCTACGAAGTCAATACCTTTTCTGTTTTTCGTTGGATCGATTTATTCTTAGACACTGTAACTGATGCTCAAGCAATTGCAACTAAAGAGATTTGGGTGAATACTTCCGAAGCCGAAGTCAATCCTGCCTTCAGTCCATTGTATGAACTCTCAAAACGCACGATTGGTGATTTGGTGACCTTACGTCGCCTTGATACTCCTTGCAAAATTCGCAAGCTAATTTTAGGTCCATTCAAAAGTGATCTCAATCCCTATGGGGTAATGTCAGCAGATTTTGTGGCTTGGGCGATCGTCGCTTTAGCGAATCTAGGTCTCCGCGATATTATTGTTACGATTAATCCGATTACATTTATAGCTTATCCGCTGAAAGAATTTTGGCGATCGCTGTACTTTCGCGCATTTTCTCGTTCTCTCAAATAGCTATAACTCATGCAGTGGATAGATATGATGCAGGCAAAGCCCACACCATATCTATCCAAAATCCCATAAATTTCAAAAAGTTACTTAAGTTTATTCTCTTTAGTTATTATGAATCCTGTATTACAAACAGAAATTTGTCAGTTTATCCGTGAAATCGGTCAAAAGGCAATTCATTTGAGAGAATTAGGCTTTCAAGTAGATGAAAAAGGTTTTGATGATTATGTCACAAATGTCGATCGCGAACTTGATCATCTCTTAAGTCAAAGGTTTCAGGCATGGTTTCCTAATGATGGAGTAATTAGCGAAGAAAATACGCGATCGCTAGAACTATGGCAACAAAAATTAGAAGTTGCTCAGAAATTCTGGTTTATCGATCCCATTGATGGCACTGATGACTTTATTCATGGGCGGGAGTTCTACTCAGTTATGGTCGGTGTTTTAGAGTCATTTCAACCCGTTCTTGGCTGGGTATATGCACCCAAGAGCGATCGCTTATATTTTGGTGGAACTGCAATCAATGGCTTATTTATTGCTACGAATGGAAATGTCCCTGAGGTTTTATATCCCCATGAACCAATTGGAGCAAGTCGCGATCGCATAATTGTGAGCAAAAAAGATGACCTCGCCTATGGCGATGCAATTCGCGCGGCTGTTCCCAATGTCGAGTTTTATAGTCTCGGTAGTTTTGGCTTAAAGGTAATGGAAGTTGTCCAAGGTCGGGCAAGCGCTTATATCTATCTCAATCGCCGCGTTAAGCTTTGGGATACGGTTGGGCCATTAGCGATCGCAAGAGCCGCAGGTTTAATTTGTTGTGATCTCGAAGGTCGCGAAATTGGATTTGGATACGATGATATTGATCCTGAAAAGCTGACTCACAATCAATTAATCGTGATTGGCTGGTCAAAATTTATTAATGAATATCTTGATGCGATCGCTAAAGAATTTCACAATATTTAAGTTCTAAAAGTAGTTTATGAACTGCTTGTATGGGATTTTATTTTTCTCTTAGCTTTCAGTAACTTAATTGCATTAGGATCGGCATCTTTACGCCAGACTAATCTATGTCCTTGATGTTCTACATAATTCCGATCGAGAATCTGCTGCCAATCTTGCATATGACAAGTTTCATTAATATTGTCTAGTAGTGCCCAAGCTTCCTCCTGTTGTGTGAGCTTAGCAAACTTCTCGTACTGAGGATAGCTAGGCATCAAGTAAGATTCTTTGCGATGTAAGATCGGCGGGTTGGTCGAGCTACGGCGATCGTGATAGCGAACTTGTAAATCTCGCAAATCAATTTGTATTGATGTCTGCAACTTGGGGTGTGGATTTATATCAAAGTCTGAATAGAATAGATAGGTTATTTTGGGCTTATGCAAATGGAACTTGACCAAGGTTGCTCCATCCATTCTGCCAATTGTACGGCTGACACATCCTTCGTATAGTCTCAACATAATATCCAAATTATCAAGTGCCGAGACATGCACATAGAGCGCTTGACTATCTAATCTACCAATCTTACTGTTTTCGCAACAGGTTGCGATGAATCCAGATTTTCCTAAATTAAATAACATCAAAGCAGAAGTAGTACTTGCCCCTTGGTATGACCCAAATAGAACTTTGATATCGATTTGATATAGTGGCGAAAGCTGGCTAAGTTTAAGCCTTTTGTCTGGATTATCAAAATTGCTGAGGGCAAGAAATACAAGAATATCTCGGCGGCGTTTATCGGCGATCGCGTCCCATTCATCTTGATTTGTGGCACTGACAATCAAGTTAAAGGCACGGCGTACTGTCCCAAATTCTGTTAGTAACGGCTCAAAGTTTGACAGTTCTTCGCCAACGGGTAGTCTGCCTCGCTCTGTGAAGAAATCCATGAGGGGAGTAAGTAATTCACGATAGTCTTCAAAGCGTTTGGAGACAAGTCGGATTCTGGGTGTGGTAGCTCTTGAGCGAAAACGTGATGCTCTAAAGCTTTGGGCTTGCATTTCATCACGAAATATAAAATATATACCGAGAGCGACAGGGACTGAATCTACGCCTAATACTTGATCGATATAGAGTTTGAGTTCTTCTTGTTCGTAGTATTTCTGAAATGTGTTACGGCTACTCACCACACCGTCACTGTAGGCGATTTGTCCTTTGCCGACATCACCGATTAAAACTTGTGCCGATACTATCAAAACTTTTTGCGTTAATTCCCATGCTTTAATTAGTGCTTCTCTTCTTTCGATCTGCGATTCGATGACGTTGATGATATAGCCAAGGTTGACGATTTCGGCGCTAGAACGATCGCTTTGTGGTTGATAGTATGGGTCCCAACCTGTGCTAGTGAAACCGCGATCACTAATTCTTTTGATGTCCTCACCATGACCGCAGCCATAGTCAAAGAAGGTTGTGTTTTCTGTAAATAGTCCTGCTTCTAGGGCAAGGCGAACGGGTTTGGATAGATTGGGGCGATGAATTGCGGCTTTATGGCGATCTATTTTGATATCTTCTTTTAGACTCTCATCTCCAGTACCTATCCGAGATAGCGAGGGGAGTAAGATGACTTGATGATCTTTTAGTTCAACGTTGTATTCCTGTAATCGTTGTTCCCATCCTTTGCGAGTGCCGATGGTGCGAGTCTCATGAAATAAGCCGATCGCTTCTTCTTGTTTGGTTAGTTGAGCAAATAGTTGATAATGGGGATAGTCAGAGTTTACGAAGGTTTCTTTGCGATGCAGGATTGGCGGATTTGGAGATTGGTAATAATCGCGCTGTTGAATGGCTTGGGTTTGGAGGTTAACTTGAATGCTTTGATGCAATGCAGGATGTGGGTCAATATCAAAGTCTGGATAGAATAAGTAGGAGATTTTGGGTTGTTCGTAGTTGATTTTGATGATGGTGAATTTGCTTTCTTTGGGAAGTAGTGATCTGGCTTGGCGATCGCATTCTTGTAATTGTGGAGCTAAAGAGGCGATCGCTGATATATGAACATAGAGGGCAGTGGGTAACTTTTTGCCAACTTTGCTTTGTTGGCAGAGGGCAATGACTTGGTTGTGACTATACTCTGTGATCATTGCGACAAGAGCTTTATTGAATGTTTAGATTATACTAGTAATACCTCATTACCCAAGTAATTGCCAAGGTAAAGCCATGACTCTAACTTTAACTAAAACGGCTGATCAATACCTCGTTAAGCAGGCTGTGACATGGGAGCAATTCAAGGCTCTGCAATCTGCTTTTGAAGAGATTGGTGGGGTGCGATTAAATTATTGTGAGGGAGTGGTAGAAATTG
>JANNDZ010000172.1:0-1804 GCA_031378395.1 Pseudanabaena sp. OTE_75_metabat_487_sub | reverse complement strand
GCAAAGCACCCGCTACGCGGGTGCTTTGCATTAGTATTTGGACATGCTCGGCTCCACCGCATAAGCATAGGCATCAATGCCACCACCAATATTTTTGACATTAGTAAAGCCTTGATTGATTAACCATTGAAACATTTGCGCTGATCGCATCCCATGATGACAAAGCACTAACGTTTCTGCATGGGGATCAAATTTTTCCTTGAAATCTACTGACCATTCTCCATATTCACTCAGAGGCAAGATCGTAAAATCAGTGATCGCGGCAATCTCTACCTCGTCACGTTCGCGCACATCGATCAGTTGTAAATCTTGGCGTTCTCCAGCCAAACGTTCGGCTAGCTCTTGGACAGTAATTTGTATGATAGACATACGCGCAAAATATCTCTTAGGTATGAGTTAAAAAACTAACACAAGTCCCGCTTTTAGTTCAAACTTTAAATGATTGAGCTTTGTCATCAAAGTAAAACCCAATAAATTTTTAAGAACCTTGCAAAGCAAGGTTCTTAAAAATTTATCTGCATAGTATAAATTTATTTGTCTAGACTAATGAGCCAGCCCATCGAAGAATTGTTGAGAGACCTCAAAAGTGAAGACGAAGGTATTCGCGATCGCGCCACTCAGGGGCTTTGGGAAATGTGGTTTATGCAGAAGGGGATGCAGGGTTTGCAGGTCTTGCGACAGAGCCAAATGATGGCAGATAGCGGCAATGTCAGACAAGCGGAGCTGATGCTGACTCAATTAATTCATGCTCAGCCAGATTTTGTGGAAGCATGGAATCGTCGGGCGGTTTTGTTTTACATGCAGGGAGATTACAAACGCTCGATTAAAGATTGTTTGAAGGCGATCGCCCTTAATCCTTATCACTTTGGAGCAGTTCATGGTTTGGGGCTATGCTACGCTGCGATCGGTAACTATCACGACGCGATCGTCACTTTTAGAAGTGCGCTAGAAATACAGCCCTTCTCCCTCACCAACCAAAAGCTAATCCTCGAATGTACTGCAATGCTGAATTAAAAAAGCCAAAAAATTGCAAAGCAATTTTTTGGCTAGTAGTTTGTATTCCAAAGAGGGGTGCGGCGGACAAAGGCGAGGAGGCACGCGCCGATACTGATGCTAAGCCATCCGCAAATGAGAGTTAGTATCGGTAGTGATTGCATGAATATGGCGAGTGGTGCAATTTTTGCTGTCGGTTGTGTTGACAGAAAACCGCTGATTAATAAAATTGCCGTTCCAATTTCCCATGACTGTAAATGATTCTTGCTGTAGCTAGGGCGATCGCTTTGCAAGCTATTCGGAGCAACTAGTTGTAAGAAAAATCTGGCGATCGCAGGACTAACTAAACAAACACCAAGCCAAGCGATCACACTTTCTGCTGATAGGATTGTGGGCAAAGGAAAGGCAAACAATAGAACCAACCCTAAAACAATAAATGCTGTACCTGCTAGAATCCCCGCTCCTTGAGGTAGTAATACAGTAGCCATGCCTAAACTGTCGCGCTCAGTTTCTTGCTTCGCAAGGCGGAACTCCTCACGGATGGCTTGCCCTAACTCATCATTTTGATTTGTAATTTTTTGGTTTGTAGATTCTTTAGTACTCGATGGCAAAAGTGTCATCGCTAAGGGGATCGTGATATCACTATTATTTCCCGATAGCTGCATCCAGCTTAGTTCTCCGCCAGCCTCTTGCAATTTGATGACAGATAGGCAGGAGAATGGTTTTACATTAATTGCATATTCGGCAGCGATCCCCCATAAACCACTAAACCTAAGGTGTAAAACTTTTTCGGGTGCTCTCAACTGGGCTT
>JANNDZ010000168.1:0-20865 GCA_031378395.1 Pseudanabaena sp. OTE_75_metabat_487_sub | reverse complement strand
GCAGCCGAAACGCCGAAGGTTTCTTCGATCGCTTTGACCAATTCAGAAGCTTCAAGAAGGCTCAAAGACTTTAGTTCTTCAATAATGCTATCGATTTTTGCAGACATAATTTTTCTCTTTAGTTAATTAGATTAGGTTAGTAATTGGTGAACGGTAATTCGTAATTCGTAATTACCAATCCTTCTAAGCAGCTTCTTTCTCAGAAATAGCTTTAACAGCTCTGCCCAGAGATTGAGGAACCTCTTTGATGCCGATCGCGATTTTGGCGGTAACGGAATTGATTGCACCAGCAATTTGCGCGAACAGTACTTCCTTAGAAGGTAGGTCAGCGATCGCCTGCAAGTCTTTTGCAGTCAATGCACGACCTTCTAAGACACCGCCACGAAGTTCGGTCTTCTTAGATTCCTTTTGGAATGCTTGGTATGCCTTAACAGCGCCACCAATGTCATCTTTAACAAACAGACAAGCCGAAGGACCAACTAGAAAACCTTCAAGAGGCTTCCATTCAGGAGTTCCAGAAATTGCTTGCTTGAGCAAAGTGTTTTTGGTAGTTCTGCACACCGTGCCCGTAGGACGGAGTGAGCGACGGAGTTTAGTAATCTCTGCAACTGACAAAGTTGAGTAATCGATTACCATGACCATCTGAGTTCCTTCAAACTCTTTGGACATTTCTCCGACTAAAAATTTCTTTTGGTCTAGGGTCTTACCCATATGGTTCTCACCTCCTTGTGTTTGGAGCTAATTAAATGGTGCATCGCACCATTTAATTAGCTATGTAGATCTTTAAAGTCATTAAAAAAGCCTCGTCTTTTCGCAGACCGAGGCTAAAAAAGTATTCTTTCAAGAATCTTTTTTGAAACACCTCGGCAGGAAATTAAGCCATGAGCACCTGCTGTCTATGGAGATATTCAGTTGTCGAAATTTCTTTCTATGCTTATTACAGTTAGACTCAAATAATGACTTTGAAAGGCTTTATTTACGCATCTCCGAATTTGAGATCACGCAAAGCAGTAACATCAACTTCGATCGCAGGTCCCATAGTTGCAGATACGTATAGCGAGCGCCAGTATCTACCCTTTGCGCCCGAAGGACGATTGCGATCAATCGTTTCTTGCAAAGCTTTCAAGTTGATTAGCAAGTCTTCAGCAGCGAAAGCAGCCTTGCCAAATTGAATATGGACGATCCCTGTGCGATCAGCACGGAACTCAAGTTTACCAGCTTTGAATTCGTTGATTGCGCCACCTAAATCAGTAGTTACCGTACCACCTTTAGGCGAAGGCATCAATCCTCTTGGACCAAGCAATTTACCAAGCTTAGCCACTTGAGGCATCATGTCAGGTGTGGAAATCAGCAAATCAAAATCCATTCGACCCTTGCTGATTTCATCGATTAGTTCTTCAGAACCAGCGATGTCAGCACCTGCGGCGGTTGCTTCGGCAACTTTCTCACCGCGAGCAATAACTGCTACACGAATTGTTTGTCCTGTTCCTTTAGGTAAAGTTACCGTTGTCCGCAATTGTTGATCAGCGTACTTCGGATCGATACCTAGTCTTACATGTGCTTCTACCGACTCAGGAAACTTAGCAGTTGCAGTGACCTTAACTAGTTCCAACGCATCGATTGGTGCGTAAGGGCGCTCTTCAACTTTGCTGAGAGCTTCCTTAAGACGCTTTGAGATTTTCTTTGCCATGATTGCTCCTACGGGGTGCGATCGGAAAAATTAATTCCCTCCCCCAACTAAAATTTTTATTTGAATTTATTGATATTGAAAACTAAGAACAAATAAAAACTAAGCGCTAATGGTAACGCCCATATTCTTTGCCGTGCCTTCAATAATCTTCATCGCTGCATCGATATCATTTGCATTGATATCAGGCATTTTGGTCTCAGCGATTTGACGAAGTTGATCTCTAGAGATTGAACCAACCTTTTTACGGTTAGGCTCAGCTGAACCAGAGGTGATACCAGCCGCTTTTTGAATCAAAACTGATGCTGGAGGTGTTTTGAGAACGAAGGTAAAGCTTCGGTCTTCGTATACAGATATTTCTACAGGAATGACCATGCCTGCTTGATCAGCAGTACGGGCATTATATTCCTTACAAAACATCATGATGTTGACACCATGCTGACCTAGAGCAGGACCAACTGGTGGAGTTGGGCTAGCCTTGCCAGCATTAAGTGCCAACTTGATAATTGCTGTAACTTTCTTAGCCATTAATTTTAGCCGTTAATTTTAGCCGTTTAAGAAACTACAAACCTGAGTTTGAGTGAATTAGTTTTGCTTTTGTACCTGAGTGAACTCTAGTTCAACTGGTGTATCTCTACCAAAGATTGAAAGCAGGGCTTTAAGTTTGCTACGTTCTGGGCTAACTTCCACCACTTCGCCTTCAAAATCTTTGAAAGGTCCATTAAGCACTTTGATCTTGTCGCCTTGAGCCATGTTGATTTTGAGAACTGGCTCTTGCTCGACGGTGACACGGAAAATTCTTTCAACCTCTTTTTCGGTGAGAGGACGAGGTTTAACATGTCCTCGACCGCGACCGTAGTGACGTTTTTGTTCTGTGCCGACAAAGTTAATTACATGGGGAGTGCTTTTGACAGCAAGCCATGCATCATCATCAACTTCTAGCTGCCCGATTTCATTTCTGACAGTTTTGATCTGAATCAGAACATAACCAGGGAAAATCTTTTCCTCAGAAGTTGCTCGACTGCCATCCTTTCTAAGTTTGACGGTCGGTGTCTGTGGAATTTCAATTTGCTTGATCCTATCTTCTACATCGAGAGTCTTGATGCGTTGCTCTAGGCTCGACTTAACCTTTTTTTCGCAGCCCGAAGCAATCTGAACGGCATACCAGTTAAATAGTACGTCTTCATCTTCTTGGCTACTAGATGAGTGGTCGATGTCCTCGGTAAACATTATTGAAACACCTGCAATGCGATCGCCTTAAACAAAGCATCTATTAGATAAACAAAGGTTGCTACTGCAACAATCATCAAAAGAACGGATGCAGACTCACTAATGAGTTGTTGGCGCGTGGGCCAAACGATCTTGCCGAATTCGGCTTTGGATTCTACAAAAAGTTTAGCTACTCCAGTTGGCTCAGATTTTGCATCTGATTCAACTTTAGATACTTCTTTTGGTTGCTCTTTCAGGTCGTTTTTCGTCATAGCGGCAACTCTTGCGATTCCTTTGCAATCTTTGTAAATGCGATACGTTTAAGTGCAATTCTCTAAAATGGTGAAGCGCGCCCTGGAGGACTCGAACCTCCGACATCAGGTTTTGGAGACCTGCGTTCTACCAACTGAACTAAGGACGCACGTAATGAAAACACGATTTCGATACGCAACCAGTTATATGTACTGTATCAATTGCTATAACAAAATAGTATTTGATACTTAGTATAACTGTAGATGGATCTATAGTGGGCGATCAAATCGTTGTTTAAGACGAGTTGCTTTACCAACTAGGTCACGTAAGTAGTAGAGCTTAGCACGACGGACTTTACCACGACGAATCACTTTGATGCTTTCAATTTGAGGAGAATGTAGCAAGAAGGCTCGCTCTACTCCAATCCCTTGAAATACGCGACGGACAGTAATAACGGTGTTAACGCTAGAACCACGTCTCGCAATGATCACGCCTTCGTATGGCTGAGTACGTTCTTTGCCGCCCTCTTTAATCCTAACTCCAACCTTGACAGTATCTCCTACATAAATTGTGGGGAGATCTGTTTTGATATATTCCGCTTCAATTGAGCGGATGATTTCAGAAGCGTTCATGAGGAATGCCAAAAAAGTCGCGATCATCTATGTTAAAGCATGAATGCTCCAATGTCTATAATTTTCGCAAGAAAGTTTAGATATAGCGCTTCGCGCTATATCTAAACTTTCTTGGACTAAATAAAGGCAGCACTTCGCGCCGCCTTTATTTTCTGGGTTTACGGAGGCTAGAGCTTGGTGGAAGTTGGCTGTTATTTTGTTCGGCTTTACGGATGGCGATAATTTCGGCGGCTGTGCGTTGTAAGGAGTGATCGCGGTATGGAATCGCCGCACGAGTCTTTAAAAAAGCAGCTTCGTTTTCGGAAATTGGGGGTAATGCTATGGGCGCAAAGGCGGCGATCGTGCTGGGGGATTTGCGTCCGATCGGGGCGATCGCACCAATTTGCAATCCTGCCTTAAGCATGGCGGCGCGGACGGCGGCGGACGAGGAGTAAGTAACAAGATAGCCGTCGGGTTTGAGGCAGTTGGCTAAAAGCTGGATAAATTCGACTGTCCAGAGTTGGGGACAGTGTGGCGGTGAGAAGGGATCGAGAAAGATCGCATCCGCCCATTTGGTTGGGACTTGGCGAATGGTTTGTCTTGCGTCGCCAATTAGTAGTTGTAAAGATAAATTTTCAGTGGCTACGGTTTGAGTTGCGGCGGCGGTGGTTAATATTTGCGCGATCGCAGGCTGCCAGATATCTACTAATCCTGCTGCGATCGCTTGTTGTGGGACTTCGAGGTTGTTTTCGAGGGCGATGATCTGGAGATTGGCGGTGCGATCGGGTGACTCAAAGACACAGGCGATCGCGGCGGCGGTGTTGTAGCCTAAGCCATAGCATACATCAAGGATGTTGAGTTGAGTTTGGGTGCTGGCTTTTTCGGCGATTTTAGCGGGTATGACAAATTTAGCTTCGGCTTCGTGTTTCGCGCCGTGGGAGCTATGGAAAGTTTCTTGAAATGTTTCTGACCAAAAGGTGATTGATCCGTCTTCGGTGGGAAAAAGTGAAAGCTTATCCATTAAATTCGATCAATACTGACGCGATCGTCAAAGACAAAACATTCACCTTCCCAAGCACTTTCTTCGGGCGGAACTTCTTCGATATATTTAAGAATGCCGCCTTTGAGATGATATACCTCACTAAAGCCTTGAGAGAGCATATAGGCACTTGCCTTCTCACAACGAATTCCGCCTGTGCAGAACATGGCAACCTTTTGATGTCTCTCTGGATTTAGTTGCTCCTGTATGTATTGAGGAAATTCGCCAAAGGTCTCTAGATTTGGATTAATAGCTCCTTTAAATGTGCCAAATTCTACTTCGTATATGTTGCGCGTATCAATCACAATTACATCGGGATCAGCAATCAATTCATTCCAATCTTTTGGCTCCACATAAGTACCGACTCGATAACGAGGATCGATGTCGGGAACGCCCAAAGTGACAATCTCTTTTTTGAGTCGTACTTTCATCCTTTGAAATGGAATTCCTTGGCAATAGGATTCCTTATGCTCTAGATTCTGAAGGCGAGGATCTTTTCGTAAATACTCTAGTACGGCATCGATCGCATCACGACTACCTGCGATCGTGGAGTTAATACCTTCTTTGGCAAGCAGGATTGTGCCTTTGAGTTGATGAGCGTCACAAAATTCTTTAACTGGATTCCTCAGTGATTCATAATCTGGCAATTCTGTAAAATGATAAAAAGCGGCGACAACACAAGGTTCCATCGCCTCTTGCTGATTAGCTTGAATTGCTTGTTTAATTTGTGCTTGCAGACGGGTTACTTGTTTAATCCTAGTCATTTGCCCAGAAATTTGCCAGAAATTTATTTAAAAGGCGATCACTTTTTTATAACTCCAATATAGCGCCTTGCGTTCTAGTTATCCTAATCAACATCGGTTGAAAATCTGCTAAAAAATTGTAAAACCCTTATGGGATTTTGATTACTTCGCTCAGCCCAATATTTAAATATCCCGACAGAGCTGCTGTGGTAACTGTTCAAGGACTCGCTGAAACGGGGCGAAATCTCTCAAACCATGTGACAAAATCAAAGCTCCTTGCATACCAATCATCGCATCTTCGCCGCGCTCCTTTGCCAATTTCTCATCCAATCCTGCGGTGACTAGAACCTTTGCGATCGCCTCAATCCATAGCGAAAAAGCGCCACGAATCTCAGCGCGAAAGAGGTCATCACTCGACTGCTGCATTAATAAAACTGCCCAGAGACAAGAATTTTGTCCTTCATTAAAAAATTTGCCCACTTCCTCACTCATGGACTGAAACTTAGCGATCGGTGGTTCGGGGCGATCAAGAATTTCCAAGATGTTTGTCTCTAGCCAATTGTTGACATGAGTAAGAGCTGTCTCCGCCATTTCTGCCTTGCCCTTTGGGAAATGATGATAGAGACTCGCTTTCCCCAAGCCAGTCTCTTGCGAAATTTTGGAAAGGGTTACACCCTCATAGCCAAACTGACGAAACAGCTTGAGCAGAGTTGGTACATGGGTTTGTTTAGACATAGATTTCTTATATCAGGAGCAGTGGCGCTTCGCGCCACTACTTCTCTTTTGGATTTAGCAATATTTACCTATTGACATTATACCGAACGAACAGTACAGTATCAATATACCGAGCGAACGGTACAGTAAATTTTTCTCCTATCGTGAAAGACGAGCAAATCAATGATTAAGCTACATGGTCATGAAATCTCTGGTAACAGCTACAAGGCGCGTTTGATGTTGTCGTTGCTCAATCTTGAGTACGAATGGGTGAGAGTCGATTTGATGAAGGGCGAACATAAATCGCCCGAGTATTTGGCAATGAATCCATTTGGACAAGTCCCTTTGCTGATCGATGACGAAACTCAACTTGCTGATGCTCAGGCGATTTTGGTTTATTTAGCAAGAAAGTATGGCGGCGAACAATGGTTTCCTACAGATGCATTACCAATGGCGCAAGTGGTTCGTTGGTTGTCTACCGCTGCTGGTGAAGTGCGTCAAGGCACAGAGAATGCCAGACTTTTCTATTTATTTGGGGCAGGAACTAAGATTAATATTGAACGTGCCACTGAAAAATCTCATTTCATTCTCAAGCAACTCGATCAACATTTAAGTACAAGAACTTGGTTTGAGTGCGATCGCCCTACCATTGCCGATGTCGCTATCTATCCCTATATTTCATTAGCCAAGGATGGCAAAATTGAACTTGATGCTTACTCTCATGTTTTGAGTTGGATGGAGAGATTTCAGAAACTTTCTGGCTATGTTCCTATGTTAGGAGTTTAATTCTATGCCCCGACAATTTGGCACGATCGCCTTCACTCCTGCCGTGAAAGCCATGCAAGAAAAAATGGGTTCCCGTGAGAACTACGAGCGCTTTGTGGCGAATGGTGCTGACAATAACAGGGTTACTCATGATATCGCTCAGTTTATCGCGAGTATGGAAGGATTTTATCTTGGTACGGTTACTTCCAATGGCTATCCTTATATTCAGTTTCGTGGTGGTAAGGCGGGATTTTTAAAGGTTCTTGATGAGAAGACCTTGGGCTTTGCTGATTATCGCGGCAATGTGCAGTATATCTCTGTGGGTAATCTTTTAGAACATGATAAAGCATTTCTATTTTTAATGGATTATCGGAACCGCCGCCGTTTGAAAATCCTCGGTCGCGCAAGGATTGTGGAAGACGATCCTGTCATACTTACTCAAGTCCAAGATCCTTACTATGCCGCCACCGTAGAACGTGCGATCATCTTTGAAATCGAAGGCTGTGATTGGAACTGTCCGCAACATATTCCCGTTCGCTATTCCCAAGCAGAGGTAGAAGCAATGCAAGCTAGAATTAGTGAATTAGAGCAACTTCTAGCCGAGGCTAAGAACTCATAATTATGAAACTCCATGCAGATCTGAGTCAGCGCGTTGTCATCGAAAGTGAATCCCTTGATTGGGTGGATTCTCCTATGGTTGGTGTCCAGCGCCGAATGCTCGAACGGGATGGCGAAGAAGTGGCTAGAGCAACATCAGTCGTGCGCTATGCTCCAAACAGTCGTTTCTCCGCGCATACCCACGGCGGCGGCGAAGAGTTTTTGGTCTTAGATGGCATTTTCTCTGATGTGGATGGCGACTATCCTGCGGGAACCTATATTCGTAATCCTGTGGGTTCAACGCATACTCCTTCTAGCAAAGAGGGCTGCACGATTTTAGTTAAGCTTTGGCAGATGCATCCCGATGACCAAAAACGAGTTGCGATCGCCACGCATCAAACGCCTTGGGCTAATGGCTTAGTCAAGGGGTTACAAGTAATGCCATTGCATAGCTATGGAACCGAGAATGTCGCCCTAGTCAAATGGGATGCAGGTACTCAGTTTCAGCCTCATATGCATTTAGGCGGCGAAGAAATCTTTGTGGTTGATGGAGTCTTCGAGGATGAGTTTGGCGCTTATCCCAAGGGGACTTGGTTGCGAAATCCTAGTGGTAGTCGGCATACTCCGTTTAGCAAATCAGGCTGTCTGATTTATGTCAAAGTTGGACATCTGAGCTAATCTATTTTCTGTTTTTATCGTTGCTTTTAAAAATATGAAGACACAAAGTATTCTTTCTAACATTGTTCTATATGGTCGCTCGACATGGCAGATAATGAGATCGCGTCTTAGTCCTAAAAAAGGGATCGAAGATATTCTAAACTATCGATATATTTCGACCAATTTAGCCACAAGCGGTCAGCCAACTGCCGCAGAACTTGCCTTAATTAGCCAAGCGGGCTATAGGACTATTCTCAATTTAGCACCGTCAACTGCGTCCAATGCTCTACCAGAAGAACAGGCGATCGCAACTAGTTTGGGAATAGATTATATCAACATCCCCGTAGTTTGGGATAATCCCACAATGGCAGACTTTAATCAGTTTTGCGATGTGATGGCAAATCATAAAGACCAACCAATTTTTGTCCATTGTGCGATGAATATGCGCGTATCAGCATTTATGTATCTCTATCGTTACTTGAAGCTAGGAGTCCCTGTATCAGAGGCTCGTGCAACCATGACAACAGTCTGGGAACCCAACGCTACTTGGCAAAACTTCATTGAAACTGCGATCGCATCTAATTAACTATTACCTAAATCTTAAACATCATGGAAACTAAACCACCACTGCCACCATTTACCCTAGAAACTGCCAAAGCCAAAATCCAAGCTGCGGAAAATGCTTGGAATACTCGCGATCCCGATCGCGTAGCTCTTGCCTATACCGAAGACTCCGAATGGCGCAATCGCAATGAATTTGTAAATGGACGCGATGAGATTAGAGAGTTTCTCAAACGCAAATGGGCAAGAGAACTAGACTATCGCTTGAGAAAAGAACTGTGGTGTTTTATGGATAATCGCATTGCGGTGCGATTTGAGTATGAATATCATGATAAATCTGGCTCTTGGTATCGCGCCTATGGTAATGAAAATTGGGAATTTGCCGAAAATGGTTTGATGATGCGGCGCTTTGCTAGTATTAACGACCTCGCTATCCAAGAAAGCGATCGCAAGTTTCGCTGGGAACGTTGATTGTTAAACCAACATAATCATAATGAGGTTGCAATTGTTATTCAAAACATGGCTCTTGCAATTGTTATTTGAATTTTTCAGGAGGATTGATGTCGAAAGTTTATAAGCCTAAAGTTTTGGATCTTTTTTGTGGAGCAGGAGGACTAAGCTTAGGTTTTCAAAATGCGGGTTGCCAAATTGTAGGTGGAATTGAAATTAATCCTCACGCGGCAAGAACTCATCATAAAAATTTCCCTGATACGATTCTTAATCTACGTGCCACGGATATTACTCAACTCGATTTTAGTCAACTGGATTTGGAACCTGGTGGTATAGATATTTTGATAGGTTCTCCTCCTTGTCAAGTATTTTCAGCCGTGGGTATTGGCAAAATGCGTCATTTGGGTAGAACCCCTGAACAAGATCTAAGAAGTTTGCTTTACCTACACTTTGTCAGATTTTTAAATTATTTCAGACCGCACTTTTTTGTAATGGAAAATGTCAACACTTTAAAAAACAAACCGATTTTTAGTTCAATGTGTGAAGAGCTTTCAAATGGTACGAGAGAAATCAAAAAGGGTTATCCAGGATATGAAATTGAATACCAAATCTTGTTGTCAGCTGACTATGGAGTGCCTCAGTTAAGAAAGCGACTTTTTGTAATTGGCAAGAGAAAAGACACAAATTTCAAATTGATTTTCCCAGAAAAGATTAGTAGTTCAGAATATGTTTCAGTCGGTCAGGCAATTTCTGACTTGCCTGATTTAGAGCCAATTTCTATGCCTTTAGGAAACAGGAGTGGTAGACCCAAGCAAATAGATATTGAGAAACCTTATATCTGTAAACCTAGTAACTCTTATCAAGAGAAGATGAGACAATCAAAACAAAAAAATGAAGGGATATTAAATCATATTTGCCGATCGCACAACGATCTTGATCTACAAATTTTTGGAGTCATGCAACAAGGTGATCTATATCGAGATATACCTGATGAATTCAAGCGATATCGTAGCGACATTTTTGAGGATAAGTACAAACGATTACGATGGGATAAGCCTTCATGGACTTTGACTGCCCATATGAAAAAGGATGGACTAGCTTATATTCATCCAATACAGACTAGAAGTATCTCAGTCAGAGAAGCCGCGAGATTGCATAGCTTCCCTGACGATTTCGTATTTGATGTTCCTATGACTGCAATGTTTGAGTTGATCGGTAACTCAGTCCCCCCACTAATGGCTGAGGCGATCGCACAACCAATTGTCAAACAGTTACGCGAGCGACAACCATCACGATGACTCTTCAAAAGTTGATGTAAAAAAGGCTAGATAGTTTTGGAGTTTGCCACAGCTCATAGCTACGTATCTAGACTAATTAAATGATATATTGGCTAAATAAGTCTATGGGGTGAATATTTGATGACTTTTTCTGGGGTTGGAGATTTTGAGAAATATAGTATCGCTGCGCCCCTTCCTTCTGCAATGGTTGAATCATTTCGTGCTTTTGGTTATGACATCGGGACAGCGATCGCGGATCTGATTGACAATAGTATTTCGGCTGGGGCTAAAAATGTTTGGTTAAGCTTTTCTTGGGATGGGACTAATTCTCATGTATCTATTCGTGATGATGGACATGGCATGACAGAATCACAATTGATCTCAGCTATGCGTCTTGGTAGTCAGAGTCCCTTAGAGCAAAGAGAATCTAATGATTTGGGACGCTTTGGTTTAGGTCTTAAAACAGCCTCTTTTTCTCAATGCCGACGATTGACAGTCGCCTCACGTTCAAAAAATCATGAGATCGCTACCAGCCGATGGGATTTGGATTATTTGAATCAAGTTAATGAGTGGCGGCTACTTCGCTCTCCTGCTGACGGTTCGTCACAAAAACTTAATGATTTAATAAATATGTTACAGGGCACGATCGTGTTGTGGGAATGTCTGGATCGCTTCGTGGGTAATGCAAAAACTGATGATCAGAAAGCTCAAAATGATTTTCTTGAAACTGTTGAAGTTGTAGAAAATCACCTAGCAATGGTGTTTCATCGATTTTTAGAAAAGCGAGATCGCCTTAAACTTTGGATCAACAACCGACTTATTAAACCTTGGAACCCATTTCTGCTTGATGCTCAGGCAACTCAAATATTACCTTCCGAGCCACTCACTTTTAATGGTGAAACGGTAAAGGTTCAACCTTATGTCTTGCCACATCATTCTAAAATTGACAAAGAAAGCTATGACAGAGCGGCAGGAGTAAATGGGTGGAATGCTCAACAGGGATTTTATGTTTACCGAAATGAACGATTGTTGGTAGCTGGTGATTGGTTAAGCTTAGGGTATCAGAAAGATGAACATTGCAAGTTAGCAAGGATAAAGGTCGATCTACCGAATTCGATGGATAGTGATTGGAGTATTGACATTAAAAAATCTAGGGCGCGTCCGCCCGTAGTTTTAAAAGCAGATTTGAGACGGATTGCTAAACTAACGCGCCATAGAGCAACTGAGATTTACCGTCATCGGGGTAAAGTTTTAGCAAGAGAAAACAATGAAGATCGCGTCTTTATTTGGGACAAAAAGATCATGCGAGGTAAGGTTTTTTATTCTATAAACAAAGAGCATCCTCTGGTACAAGAGTTATTCAATATCCCCAATAATTATCAACCACTGATTCGAGCGTTGTTACAGTTGCTTGAGGAAACAGTGCCAGTTCAGCAAATTTGGCTGGATGGCTCCGTTGAACCTGAAAAACAAGCTCAACCATTTGATGAAATCCCTTCAGAGCAAGTTATGGAGATTATGATTGAGATTTATCGCGCACTCAGAAAAACGAACTTGACTCAGGAACAAGCTCGCGATCGCATCTTAACGATAGAACCCTTTCAAAACTTTGAAGCTCTAACTAAAACTTTATCTGATCAACTTATTAGCGGAGATGTAAAATGACTTCTTACGAAACTGCCCGTAATCTAGCTCAATTATTACTAAAGGGTGAACAGACTCCGCCGCCAGAGTTAATCCGAGATAAGGTTCAGATGGCTCTATCAATGCTGAGTAGTCAGGGTCTAGCGGAAGGAGTAGAAGAAGAAGCACTAATTAGGGATCTTGAAACTTTATACAGCATTTGGATGGCACAAGGGAAAATCCTAGAAGATAAGCAAGATCACATTTCTTGGTTGCCAGATCGTAAAGCTGAAATTAGCTGGGATTTCTGGGATCGCTATCGTCGCTATCTGGAAGAGGAAAAGGGATGGTCGCCTACTACGGTGGATCGCCTAGAGCAACTTACAGATTCAATCCTAGAAAGGATGGAAGAGCCACAACGATCAGGAGACTGGAGCCGTCGCGGAATGGTGGTTGGACAGGTTCAGTCTGGGAAAACATCCAATTATACTGGGCTGATTTGCAAGGCAGTGGATGCAGGGTACAAACTAATCATTATCCTAGCTGGAATGCACAACAGTCTTCGTAGTCAGACACAGCTACGACTTGATGAAGGGTTTCTGGGTTGGGACTCTCAGAATAATAGAGCCTTTGATACGGGGAATCGTTTTATCGGAGCGGGGCTAATTCCTACTGGTAAGCAACTAAGAGCACTTCCTGTAACGAGTAGTGCAGAAAAAGGTGATTTCAGTAAGAAAATCGCAGATCAGTGCGGTGCGGCTCCAGGTGGTGCTGATCCAATTTTGATGATAGTCAAGAAGAACAAGACTGTTCTTAATAATCTGGTGAAATGGGCATTGAATTGGGCGAACACAGATCCACAGTTGGGAAGAAAAGTTGTCAGAAATTCTCCATTACTCATCATTGATGATGAAGCCGATAATGCGTCTGTCAACACAAAAGAGGTAAGGCTCAATGACGCTGGCATTCCTCGTGAAGAGCAAGACGCTACTGCTATCAACAAGCTAATTCGGCAACTCTTACATAGTTTTGAAAAGACTGCCTATGTCGGCTATACAGCAACTCCTTTTGCAAATATTTTTATCCATCCACAAGTAAGGACGAGTGAACATGGCGAAGACCTGTTTCCTCGACACTTTATCATTAACTTACCTGCCCCTTCTAACTATGTTGGTCCTGTTCAGGTTTTCGGTCTGGATGCGGACTCAACAGTAGATTTGGAAAGTGTCTCTGGATTGGATATCGTTAGAATTGTTGAGGATCAGGACGAGTGGATGCCGACAGGTCATAAGAGAGTACATGTTCCACCTTATCTACCAGCCTCTTTGAAAGAAGCTATCCGAGTATTTATCCTTTCCTGTACGGTTAGGATTTGGCGAGGACAGATAACAGCCCATAATTCAATGCTGGTACACGTAACCCGTTTCAAAGATGTGCAGGAGTCAGTAAGCCAATTAATCAAAGATGAACTTACCTCACTACAGCGGCGATTACGTTATGGCGAAGGAAATGCCCTAATCCAAGTCCTAGATGAGTTTAAATACCTGTGGAATACTGATTTCATACCAACTAGCACGAAGATTATTGGCACAGAACTTCAACCAACAGGCATGACTCCAGCATGGAATGATATTGAGCCTCTTCTATATCAAGCGGCTGCACGTATTCAAGTCAAGAAAATAAATGATGATAAATCAAAAGATGTTTTGGACTATTGGAGTAGTTTGAATGGACTGAATGTTATTGCCGTTGGTGGAGATAAACTCTCCCGTGGATTGACTTTAGAAGGATTAAGTGTCAGCTACTATCTAAGAGCATCAAAGATGTACGACACTTTAATGCAAATGGGACGATGGTTTGGATACCGCCCTGGCTATCTTGATCTTTGTCGTCTTTATACAACTGATGAATTAGTTGAATGGTATCAACACATTACTGCTGCTAGTGAAGAACTACGCAAAGAATTCGACTATATGGCAGATATGAGTGCCACTCCTGAAGAATTCGGATTGAAGGTAAGAACTCATCCATCTGGGTTGATCATCACTGGAGCTAACAAGATGAGAAATGGCACAGTGATGCAACTCTCTTTTGCAGGAACAATCAGTGAGACATACTTGTTTCATAAAGATGAAAACATCATGCGCAGAAATCTGAAAGCTACAGAAGATTTGATTTCAGGGTTGGGAACGTATTCAATCGAGAAAAGTAACTTCATTTGGAAACAGGTTTCTGGTGGCAAAATAGTTGACTTTTTGACGAATTATCAATCCCATCCTAACGCACGTATAGCAAACACCAGAAGCTTAATTGATTATATTCAGGCTCGATTTAATCAAAATGAACTGATCTCTTGGACAATTGCTTTGATCTCCAAAAAACAAGCTAAAAATAAGCATACTATAGCTGGATTAGAAGTTGGCTTAACATATCGGAAGAATGATGCTGATCCTTCATTGTCAGAATATCGACTGCCTAAATCTCGGTTATTAAACCCACCAGATGAGATGCTGGATTTCTCTCCATCTGTTCAGGAGGAAATCATCAACATTACAAAAGAGCGTAGACAAGAAGCTGGAAAGCCAGAGAGCAAAAGTAAAACACCTGACGGCAAAGTAATTCGAGAGAAGCGTAATCCTCGGAATGGATTGCTCCTGCTTTATCCATTAGATCCAGAAGCTATCAATGCTGAAATCCCTGTCATTGGTTTTGGCATCAGTTTCCCCAGTAGCAATTCCGCTGAGTTCGTGGAATATAAAGTGAATAATGTTTATTGGGAACAGGAGTTTCTGGATAGCAATGAAGATTGAAGATGTCTGGAATCTCTTAGAGCTGGATGGAAACGATACGTTTTCTGGCTATTTAACTCGTCGTATATTTCCTGATTCTCATCATGACATATACCTTGTAATTGAGTCCCCCTCTAAGACTAGAATACTGATGATTTATGTTGATCGCACCTCGATTGAAAAGAGTATAGTGTTTCCCACTTCTAGTAGCTTTGAAGTAAGGCGGATGATCTTTCCTGGAGATGAGCGGATTGCACTCCAGCTTATTCTTGCAAATAATCGCTATAAAGATATTTTCACGGCGCTAGTACAGGATATTGCTGAAATTATTGCGTTTATTCCTCTCGAAGCTGATGCTGTTCAGATGTTGGCAAACCGCCTGAGACGTTGGCAAATATTTCTAGAAAAGCACGATCTAGAAGGGCTGAGCGAAGAAATTCAACATGGACTCTATGGTGAACTCTGGTTCTTGCGACAAGTAGTAATTCCTCGATTTGACTTGAGCAGTTTACGTTACTGGATGGGGCCCGAAGGTGCTAACCAAGATTTTAGTTTTGAAGGGTGTGCTGTCGAAGTTAAAACTACTGTCTCGCAAAATCCTCAGAAGCTATCAATTTCCAACGAAAATCAACTTGATGAGACACGACTGAATACGTTGCTTCTAATGCATCTCTCCCTAGATGTCAGAGCGCATGGTGAAACTCTACCTGAAATCATAGAAAGCCTTCGTGCTATACTTGGAAAAGATTCATCTTCGAGAGATCTATTCGAGAAACGCTTATTTCAAATTGGCTATCTTGATATTCATGCGCCAAAGTACAGTGAATCAAGTTACAAACATAGAACCAGCAGCTATTTCAAAATCGAGCAAGACTTTCCTCGGATTGTTCCAGCCGATCTAAAGCAGGGAATTGTTCAGGTGCGCTATAGCATTGAAATCAGTGCTTGCCGATCATACGTGATCGCCGAATCAGAAGTAATTGAATCAATTGACAATGCATTAAATAGGGAATCTACAGATAATCATGGATGAAAATGCTGAACTTCAACAGTTCTCACAAGACTTGCTGCAAGAGGTGATCGCTAATTCTGATAATGAAGAGGACGGGGGGCTTTTTCCTGAGGAGATATTTACTCGAATTTTTATTGACCATCTGTGCGATGCAGGTGAATTAGAAGACGGAGAGGTCTGCCATCATCAATCTCGTGGCATCAAAGTTAACGGGTACAATTATCATGAAGTAGAGGGACGACTCGATCTGTTCGTCTCAATCTTCAACCAAAAAACACCCCCTGTAACTATTTCAAAAAACGATGTCGATACTGCCATAAAGCGCTTAAAAGGCTTTTTGGAACAATCATGCAAAGGTTTATACAAGTCTCTTGAAGAAGTCTCACCTGCATACGATCTAGCTGAGTGGATTTATAAACATAAAAAGCAATTAAGCAACTTTCGATTATTTGTCTTCACCGATGGATTAGTGACAACACAACAATTCAAAGAAAGTGCTGTCGTAGATGAGCGGATTTTCTCGATCAATGTTTGGGATATCCGTAGACTTTATCGTTGTGTTAATTCAGGCAAAAAGCGAGAGGCGATCGAGATTGATTTTGAGACGCAATTTGGTAAAGCTATTCCTTGCCTAAGGGTTCCAGAAGCTAATTCCGACTATGACTGTTGTATGCTGATTATTCCTGGGGAAATCCTCAGAAATCTTTACGCCGATTATGGTTCTCGATTATTGGAAAGAAATGTTCGCTCGTTTCTTCAAGCACGAGGTAAAGTTAATAAAGGAATTAGAAAGACAATTATTGAAGAACCTGAGAAGTTTCTGGCATATAATAATGGAATCTCAGCCACAGCTGAATCTGTAGAATTTGTCGATAACGGACATGCAGTTGCTTCAATAAAAGATCTTCAGATTGTCAATGGGGGTCAGACGACAGCATCAATTTATCAGACAGCACGTAAAGACAAAGCTGATCTATCTAAGGTTTATGTCCAAGCTAAACTAACTATAGTCAAAAGTGATCGAATTGATATCAATGATGAAATAGTTTCCCGAATTTCACGCTATGCCAATAGTCAAAACAAGGTAAACGAAGCCGACTTCTCAGCTAACGACCCATTTCATATTCAGATCGAGGAGTTATCACGCACTATCTGGGCTTCAGCAACCGATGGTAGTCAAAGACAGACACATTGGTTTTATGAACGAGCAAGGGGACAATATTTAGAAGAAAAAAACAAGGAAACTACTACTGCAAGAAAAAGAATTTTTGAAGAAACATATCCTAAAAATCAAGTATTTACCAAAACTGATCTAGCTAAGTTCCAACATACATTTGAGCAAATCCCTCACTTTGTTAGTAGAGGCGCACAGAAAAACTTTGCTGAGTTTACTGCACAATGGACAGGTAAGAAGGATATAACGATAGTAGATAGTAACTACTTCAAACATTTAATAGCTAAGGCAATTCTTTTCAAAGCTACTGAAAAAATTGTTCAGCAGCAGAAATTTGGCGGGTATAGAGCCAATATAGTCACTTATACTTTGGCGTATTTGAGTGCATCTTCTCCTCAGTATATAGATTTAGACTATATCTGGAAGCATCAAATTCTCCCAAATACACTTCAAGAAGTCATCAAAAAAGTCTCCGTTAAAGTGTATGAGTCCATTATTGCTCCGCCAGAAGGTAAAAGTAAAAATGTTACTGAATGGTGTAAGCAGTTAGACTGCTGGGATAAGGTTAAGAATCTAAAAATCAAGCTATAAGATTACAGATAAAACATTTTGGATATTGGTGAATAATTCAGGTTGAAGACGGGAGTATCTGCATTAGAAACATATTCACCCAAGAAAACAGTCTGGGAACCTAACGCGACTTGGCAACAATTCATTGAAACTGTGATCGCTTCTAGTTACAGTAACTTCCAATTAAACAAACCCAAACCAAGAAAATTTTTAAAAGCATTGCAAAGTAATGCTTTTAAAAATTTTCTTGGTTTGGGTTTGAGCGCAAAGCGCTGTAAATTAACTATTACCTAAATCCTAAAAATCATGGAAACTAAACCACCACTCCCACCATTCACCCTAGAAACCGCCAAAGCTAAAATCCAAGCTGCGGAAAATGCATGGAATACACGCGATCCCGATCGCGTTGTCCTTGCCTATACCGAAGACTCTGAATGGCGTAATCGTCATGAATTTGTGAATGGACGTGATGAGATTAAAGAATTCCTCAAACGGAAATGGGCGAGAGGACTAGACTATCGCTTGAGAAAAGAACTCTGGTGCTTTATGGATAATCGGATTGCGGTGCGATTTGAGTATGAATATCATGACGAATCAGGTAATTGGTATCGCGCCTACGGTAATGAAAATTGGGAATTTGCTGAAAATGGTTTGATGATGCGGCGCTTTGCTAGCATTAACGATCTGGCTATTCAAGAAAGCGATCGCAAGTTTCGCTGGGAACGTTAAATATAAACGAAAAAGCCGCGCTCAGCGCGGCTTTTTCGTTTAAGGGTTAGGTGGACACCAAAATAGGTTTTGACTGGAGATGCCAAGAGATTCGAGAATCTCCTTCATAGTTTTAGTACATTCCATCCAATAGTCTTGGCTGTCATACATCCAGTCGGGACTGAAGTGGAGATCGTAATGTAGTAGATTTGGGATATCTGCAAACTCATCAGATGTTTGCTTGGAAATCAGCAGCACTCGGAATGGCTTGCTCTTGCATTTAATTGTTAGCTTCTCGATCAGGTCTAGCACATAGTCGCGATTAGTTACACCAGTACGTACAAATAATACTTCATCACAATGTTCGAGCGTGTACAAAAATCTCTTTGCCCGCGCCGAATAGCGAACACGCATCCTTTCATTAATCGGCTGCATATCATTTGCAGGATCGTCAGTATCTTCGACTTCATGCCCAAAGGATAGTCCCGACCATTTAGAGTGATAGATGCGGTTATCGGTAGCGTTGTAGTGGAGATATGCAGGATTCCACAGATCTTTAAAATCATTGACCACCATATCAGTTACATCGCCAAGATTAGTGGAACGCGCTAAATCAAAAGGAAATGCTGGCCCATCATATTCCATCTTGTACAGGAGCATTCTCGCAGCACAGCGATCGCCTAACGGCAAAATGGCAATGCGATTAATTTCTGATAGTTTACATTTGTATTTGAGCAACATTGTCGATTTGACTGGAGCCTTGACGCGGCTCTCTAAACCTTGCTCGCCAATCATCATTGTCCGAAATGGTGCTTCTGGATTGGCAGGATCGTGATAAACTCCCGCAGGCATGGCTGCTAGGGCAGACCGAATTTCTTTCCACATCGGATGGATGTTATATTCTTCTTCAGATTCATTGATAATACGAATTGTGCGATCGCCTTCCTTAAGAATTCCTAGATGACCATCATAGTAAAGGATTTCTGCATTTTGGGGAGCGAAAAATTTGAGAGCTGAGCAATATTGCAGATCGACTCCAATTGGAATTTCAACTGTGTTCTCAATTGATCCATTAAACCCAACTGAAAGCAATGGAACTGTGCCTAGCTCATCATTTTTAGCGACATACGACGCACCAAAAGTTAAACCAGCTTTGCGTTTCAGGGCTTCTTGTAATTCCTTCCAAGTTGAAGTGATGTTGTAATCATATTTAGAATTGTTAATGATTCGTAAAGTCTGAGCTTCGGGGTTAGCAAATACTTGAAATCCATATTTATCGCCATAGATAGAAATTTCGGTGGTACTGCTATGGGATTTGATGGCTTGTTCTTGTGATCGTCGCTCACGATCAATCTGAAAAATATCGAGATTGATCGCCTCAAACATTAGTTTGTGTCCTGCGGTATTAGGGTGTGCAACATCCAGAGATATACCAGATTTCCAGCCTCCATCGCCATCATCCAAAGCATCTAGCCAGTCGAGAATAGGAACGCCCCAACGCAACATCCGATGGTGGGTATCACGCAAAAGCCAGTTATGTTCAGGGTTGTAGTCTCCATTTGGGTATAGACCGCCAATTACTGGTATTGCTCCCAAATCTTGGGTCATTTTAATCAGTTGCTGTAATCCGCTTTCATAACGACGTTGGACTGCACGGCGATCGTGGGGACGACAGTAGGCTAAACCTTCGTTTCCTAAAGATAGCGAAATAATTACCAGATCTGGTTTCTCAGGTACAACGACTGAAGAGAAGCGCTCAATTGTACTGGTGACATTTGCACCCAGTTGGGATCGGTTTACCAATTGATGACCAAATTTTTCCTTTAGGGCTTTTCCTAGCTGATTTGCCCATCCTTTTAGCAACCAAGCACTACAACCCATAGCCACAGAACTGCCGAGGACTAATACTTTGAGCCCATTTTGTGAATATGTTTCTGGTTTTGACTCTGGCTCTGATGCGATCGCATTTTCTAAATATCCATAGGGGAATGGGTGGATATATCCAAATGCAAGATCATCAACAATGATTGTCGAAGTTTTGGAGCCAATATGTTCTATCTCAATGGGAACCCAGCGATTGGTTTCTTTTTCGCATTCCCATTGAGCCTTACCATTTGCATCAATTCGCACATACTTATATTCAATTTCCTCTTCAGCATCAGGCAAGGAGAGGGGATCAATTTCCACATCTACCCACCAAATTGGGTAGCGATCGCCTGATGTCCGCAGAGGTAAATATTTTTTGATGTCCCATGATCCAAATTGAGAAATCGAGCCGACGATACCTATCATTTCCCCATTTTGAGTGGGTGCTTTTACCTGAAATCGATACATAGATTAAGTCTTTTGTGGATAGGGACTGATTAGTTCCGCCAACGCTAGCCAAGTCAAGACATAAAACCCAAGAGCGATTTGCGGCGCGAAGCG